>NZ_BJZO01000049.1 GCF_007992075.1 Pararhodospirillum oryzae | reverse complement strand
TTACACTCCGATCGAAGCCTTCGTGACCGCCGGGATCATCTACCTGGTTTTGGTCGCGCTGCTTACCCGCCTGCTGCGTCTGCTCGAACGGCGCTTGTCGCGCCACCTGCTGGGGCCGCCGGAAACCGAGCTGGCTCAGGATCGCTAATCCTGCCCGTGGTTTTTCCATGCCCGTCCGGTCCGCCCGTCCACTTCGTCGTCCCATCGGGACTTTTCATCCCCTGGAGATCCGGGGGCGGCGGGCGGCCGTGTGGGGGCACGCGGTCGCGGCCGCCGGGCTGGGAGTCCTGGCCCTGACCTTGCCCGTGGTCGGCGGTGGGGCGGGGGCGGCGTGGATGATGGCCTTGCTCGTGCCCGCCGTGTGGATGGGCTTGCAGGCCTGGGGCCACGCGGTCTTGCGCATCGAGGTGGGGCGCGCGGGCCTGCGGTTCCGGGTGCCGGGCGAGGTGATGGGGGTGTTCGTGCCTCCCGTTCAGGACATCCGCTTTCCGTGGATGGATGTGGAAAGCGTTCATCTGATGGAAGGCCTGCGCTCCCAGGATCCCGGCATTCTGGGGCGGGCCCTGGAGCCACTGGGCGGCGTGCTGCTGATCCGCGCCGGCGACCGGAGCGTGCGGCTCACGGGGGCGATGCTGGGGGCCCAGATGCTTGACGTGGCCGAACTGGTCGCGGTGGGCGCCGACAAGCCGGTGCATGGCGGCTCGGAAACCTTCCATCCCGGGGACTGGTAAACGCCCCCCGCCAGCCTTTCATGCTCCGGCTGAAAAAAAGGCCGGTCCCCGGAAAGGCCGGGGGCCGGTCAGTCAAGCAGGCGGGAGGAGGACGGAAAGAAAACAGACTCAGGCGCAGGCCCGGGTCGGCGCCAGGGCTTCGTGCCGGGCCTGGAAGGCATCGGGGGCGGCCTGGCCCAGCTGGTCCTCGCTCACCGTTTCCAGGCGCCACGCCGTGGGATCGGCGAGCAGGGCACGCATCAGAATGTTGTTGTGGGCGTGGCTGGAGCGCACCCCGTGATAGCGCCCGATCAGCGGGCGGCCGCTCATGTACAGATCGCCGATGGCGTCCAGGGCCTTGTGGCGCACGAACTCTTCCTCGTAGCGCAGGCCGTCTTCGTTCAAGATCACGTCGTCATCGACGACCACGGCGTTTTCCAGCGAGCCGCCCAGCCCCAGGCCGGCGGCATGCATCCGCTCGACTTCCTCGCGCAGGCCAAAGGTGCGCGCCCGGGCCAGATGGCGGCGGAACACCGATTCCGACAGGCTGAAGCGACAGGACTGGCGACCAATGGCCCGGGCCTTGAAGTCGATGTCGAAGGAAATCGACAGGCCACGCTCGGCGGGCATCAGGCTGGCGGAAACCGGGCCATCGTTGATGTGCACGGGCTTGAGCACCCGCAGCGCCCGGCGCGGGGCCGGCTGCACGGTTTGACCGGCGCATTCCAGCAAGAACAGGAACGGGGCGGCGCTGCCATCCATGATCGGGATCTCGGGCCCGTCGATGTCCATCACCAGGTTGTCGATGCCCAGGGCGGCCAGGGCGGCCATCAGATGCTCGACCGTGCTCACCCGGGCGCCCGCGTCGTTGGCGAGCGTGGTGCACAGACGGCCATCGACCACCCGTTCAACCGTCACCGGGATGTCGCGGTCGGTTTCGGCATCCAGGTCAACCCGACGGAAAATCAGGCCGGTGTCGGGGGCGGCGGGATGCAAGGTCAAGGTGGCGGGGCGCCCGCTGTGGACGCCAACCCCGGTGCAGCTGATCGGCGTTTTGATGGTGCGTTGCAAGGCTGTTCCCAGGGCGACCACCGGAACGTCGCGATCCGTGTCGGTCTGTGCCTCCCCCGCGGGCTCGTCGCCCCACCAGTTCAGTCCGTCCATGACGCGCGTCCCATTGCTGTTATTGCGATGCAAAACCAAGGCGTTGGGGAGAGTTTTCCCCAGGAAGGGAGCGCTTCCCCTTGTCTCCCACCGGGAGGGTTTGAGAAGCGCGGGCCTTCGAGAATGCTTGTAAGCGGATGGGGGCCAAGGCTCAAATCAATCATTGTTGCAGTATGTTGCGAGCGTGTGCTGAGGCTTGGTGCGCACAACGAAAAGGGGCCCGCCACTGGGGGGGCCCCTCTTGGGAAAAGGTGAGGGTTTGTCGCGAGTCCCGGGGGACTCGCGGATCAGTTCGCCTGCCGGCGCAAGAAGGCCGGGATCTCCAGATGATCGTCGCCTTGCGACGACACGGGACGCTCGCGGGGATCGGCGCTCAGCGGCTTGGCGATCAGGGGCGCCTGCTGGCCCTCGCGCGATTCTGGATGACTGGCCCGGCTGCCCAGGCCGGTGATGCGAGCCAGCAAGCTGGGCTTTTCCGCGCGGGCGGGGGCGGGGGCCGGGGCCGGAGCGGGGGCGGGTTCCTCGGCCTGGGCCGCGCGCGCCTGCGGACGGCTGGCGCTCGCGGGGAAGGGAACGCGGGCCGGTTCCGGGAGCGGGGGCGGGAAGTGGGGAACGGGCGCGCTCATCTCGGCCTCGGGCGCGGCCGGGGCCTGCTCCTCGATCGTCGCGTGATGGGCCGTCGTGTGATGGTGGGGCACCGAGTGATGGGGCGCCGGCTCCTCGGCATAGGCCTCGGGGGCGATATCGGTTTCCATCACCGGCGCGGGCGCGGGCATGTCGTAGCGCGGCGCCTCGCGGGCCTTGATCGCCGCCATGGCTGCCTGGGCCGCCCGCCCTGCCGCGCCGGTGTCCATGGGCGGCTGCGGGATGAAGGTATCGCGCGACAGACGCGAGCCCACCGGCCGCTTGATCTCGGCGGAGCGGGCGCCCAGCGGCAGGGTCGGCGCGCTGGCCGGCGACCGCGCCGGGGTGGCCCGGGTGGGCGCGTTCAGGGTCGTGGAGTGGGACGGGGCCGGCGCGGTGTGCGTTTCGCGCTTGGCGTTGGCTTCCAGCACCAGGGATTCCAGCAGCCGCACGGACTGCTCGCCCTTGGCCGCGCGGGCCGGGGCGGCTTCGCGGGGGGCCTCGGCGCGGGGCGCCGGGGCGCTGGCGGCCGCCATGCCGCTGGCCAGGGTGCCGTAGGTGCCGCCCGTGGGCGCCGGAGCGGTGGCGCGCAGCGACGACACGGCGGCCTGCACGGCGCGCGACGCCGGGCGCACGGTGCCGGCGGGCTTGGTGGCGGCGGCGGCCGCGGCGGGGCGGGTCTCGACGCTGGAACGGGCCGGGGCCACGATCGGGGCTGCCGGGGCGGGGGGGGGCATGGCCGCTTGCTGCTGCGGGGCCGGGGTGGCCGAGCGTCCCATGGCTTCGGCGCTGATGCCCGTGGCCACCACCGAAACGCGGATGCGGCCATGCAGGGAGTCGTCGAGGCTGGATCCAAAGATGATGTGCGCCTCGGTCTCCACTTCCTCGCGGATGCGGTTCGCGGCCTCGTCGACTTCGTACAACGTCACGTCGGTGCCGCCCGTGATGTTGATGAGAACGCCCCGCGCGCCGCGCATCGAGGTGTCTTCCAGCAGCGGATTGGCAATCGCGGCCTCGGCGGCGTCCAGGGCGCGGCGTTCGCCCTCGGCCTCGCCCGTGCCCATCATCGCCCGGCCCATGTCGTGCATCACGGTGCGCACGTCGGCGAAGTCCAGGTTGATCAGGCCCGGGTTGATCATCAGGTCGGTGACGCTGCGCACGCCCGAGTACAACACCTCGTCGGCCAGCTTGAAGGCATCGGCGAAGGTCGTCTTTTCGTTGGCGACGTGGAACAGGTTCTGGTTGGGGATGATGATCAAGGTGTCCACGAACTGGGCCAGTTCGTCGATGCCGGCTTCGGCCAGGCGCATGCGGTGCGCGCCTTCGAACTGGAACGGCTTGGTGACCACGCCCACGGTCAGGATGCCCAGCTCGCGCGCCACGCTCGCCACCACCGGGGCCGCCCCGGTGCCGGTGCCGCCGCCCATGCCGGCGGTGATGAACACCATGTTGGCACCTTGCAACTCGGAGGCGATGCCTTCGATTGCTTCCTCGGCGGCGACCCGACCGATTTCGGGGCGCGCGCCGGCACCCAGGCCGCGCGTGGCTTCGGTTCCCAGTTGAATCCGACGGCTGGTACGCGAATGGCTCAGCGCCTGGGCGTCCGTGTTGGCGACGACGAAATCAACGCCGTTCAGGTTCGCCTCGATCATGTTGTTGACCGCGTTGCCGCCGGCACCGCCGACACCCACCACCGTTATGCGTGGGCGCAAGTGGGGCGTATCGGGCCCCTCGGGAATGTTCAAGGTAAGAGCCATGGCTTGGGTCTCCGGGTCACTGGATATCGACGTGATGGGGGGGCCAAGTCCCCAGTTCTTGACCGGTTTTTTTGTCCGCGCGCCCTCCCTTTACCGCCCTGGGGGATGACGCGCCGGAATTGCGATATAGCCACATACTACTACTAAAAGTTTTCCTTCCACCAACGGGCGAAACGCCCCAGGGGGCCGGCGCCGGCCAGGTCCTCGGCCGTCGTATCGGATTCCGGTGTCTCCACCTGGTGGCGCAGCGCGTAGCGCAGTAAGCCGGCGCAGGTGGAAAAGGCAGGACCGGATACACTGTCGGCCAGCCCCCGGATGCGTTGCGGGCGTCCTTGACGGATCGGGCGGTCGAGAATGATCTCGGCCAGGTCGCGGATGCCCTGGAGTTGGCTTGCCCCGCCGGTCAGGATCACCTGGCGCCCGCCAATCTTGCGCAGGCCGCTGGCGTCGAGATGGGCTCGGGCCAATTCGAATGTTTCTTCAAGGCGCGGGCGGATGATCTGAATGAGCATCGAGCGCGGAACCTCGTGAACGTTGGCCTCTTCGTCGTCCCCCACCTGGGGGACGCGCAGCAGCTCCCGGTTATCGGACGGTGAGGAGAGGCAACTGCCGTGAACTGTTTTCAGCCGTTCGGCGGCGGCCAGCGGGGTGGTGAGCCCCTGCATGATGTCGTTGGTCACATGCTGGCCGCCGATGGGCAAGGTGGCGGTGTGGATGACGTGCCCTTCGTTGAACACGGCAATCGAGGTAATCCCGCCGCCCATGTCGATGACGGTCACGCCCATGGCTTTTTCGTCCTCGCTCAGGCAGGCGAGGCCAGAGGCGTAGGGGCTGACCACCCGGTCCTCGATATCCAGGTGGCAGCGTTCGATCACCGTTGCCAGGTTGCGCAACGGCCCGACGGCGGCCGAAACCAGGTGGATGGAAACCCCCAGGGTCTGGCCGAACATGCCGCGCGGATCGAGAACGCCGTCCGCGCCGTCGATGGCATAGGAAATGGGAAGGCAGTGGACCAGCTCGCGGTCGAGCGCGGTGTGCTGTTCACGGCCAAAGGCCTGGATGCGCCGCACGTCCGACCCGCGAACCTCGTGGCCCGCGATCGACATTTCCACGTCGACCCGGGTCGAATGCGGCTGTCCGCCCGACACGTTGATCACCACCTGCCCGATGCGCTCGCCCGCCATCTGCTCGGCCGCGTCAACGGCGGCGCGCACGGCCAGTTCCAGGTCGTCCATGTTGGCGACCTGGCCGGCGCGCATCCCGCGCGAGCGGTGATGGCCGATCCCCAGCACCCGCAGGTGACCGTCTTCTTCTTCCTTGGCGATCAGGCAGGCGATCTTGGTCGAGCCAACATCCAGGGCAGCCACCAGGCCATCGCGCTGGCGACGGGGGGGGGTGGCACGGTGCTCCTTGCGGCGCGCGCGCGGTGTGGTGTCTCGGGTCATGGCGTCCCTAGGCATCCTGCCCTCTCGTCCGGGTTCCGGGGCCGGCGGGACGGGCGCGTTGCGGGGTGAGGGTCTTGCGGCCGGGGGTTCCGGCCTTCGGAGCGGTCTCCTCGGCATGGGCGCGGACCCGGACCACCAGAAGGTCGGGCAGGCGCATGTCGATCACTTCGATATCGCGGGCCAGCAGGTCCTGTTCGTGATCCAGGCGGACCAGCTCGGCCAGCGCGCGATCCGGGGCGGTCTCGGGCAGGCGGATCAGGATGCCGTTTTCGAGCGAGCCGACCTGAAGGCTCCAGCGGCGTTCGCCGATCAAGGTTGCCGCCACCACCTTGCCCGCCAGCCTCGGCTGGGCCGACAGCATCGCGAGCAACGCCGCCGCGCGCTCGGGCGCGCCCGGGCCCACCACCAAGGGGAGATGCGACCAGGCGGCGGGATCAACCGGCACCGCGCGTCCTTCGCGGTCAATGACCGAGAACGTGCCGTTCAGCTGCCAAAGAGCCATGGGCACCCGTTCACGCAGCGCGATGTGCAGGTGATCGGGCAGGCGTCGTTCCACCCGGGCCTCGGCAACCCAGGGCAGTTTTTCCAGGCGTTCGCGCACCCGCGCCGGGTCAATGGCCAGCAGGGGAGATCCCTGGGGCACGCCCACGGCGTCGAGGATGTCGGAAGGGTCGGTCAGGCGTCGTCCCACCACCGAAATCTGCGCGAGAACCAGGGCATCGTCGGCGAATGGGGCCGTGGCCGGGGTGCCCGTGGTGGTGTCGAGCGCGATGGCCGCCGGCGGCTGGGAGCGAATCCAGTCCACGAGGGCCGGCGCGCGGATCCCCAGGAAGGCCACGCCCGCCACGCCAGCCAGCAGAAAAACCAGGCTGCCCCGGGTCACGGTGGTGGCCAGGGGGCGGCCCGGGCGCAAGGCCAGGGTTTCCTCTCCGGCATTCCTCGCGCGGCGGACGCGGGACCGGGAAGGGATCGTGGGAGGGCGCGAGGCACTTAGGGGTCGCATCGGGCGTTCTCCACCATCCATGTGACGAGCGCTTCGAACGACAGCCCCGCCAGGGCGGCTTGTTCGGGCACGAGGGAAGTCGATGTCATTCCTGGTTGAGTATTAACCTCTAGCATAAAAAGTGATTCCCCGTCAAAGCGGAGATCTGCCCGACTAACGCCACGGCACCCCAACGCTTGATGGGCAATCACGGAGAGTCTCATTGCTTCTTTTGCTACTTCAGGTGCTACCGGCGCCGGGATAATATGCCGGGATCCCCCCGGAATATACTTGGCATCATAATCGTAAAACCCTCGGGCCGTTGTGATCTCTGTCACTCCCAGGGCACGATCTCCCATGACCGCGACCGTCAGCTCGCGCCCCGGGATGAACCGTTCCACCATTACCCGATCCCCGAACGGCCAGTCGTCGCGCGTGAAGGGTAAATCGTTGGTGGCCTCGGTGACGATGGTCACGCCCACGCTGGAGCCTTCGTTCAGGGGCTTGACCACGTAGGGCCGGTCCATGGCGGTGCCGGCCAGCACGCTCGCGCGGTCGGCGATCACATGCGAAGCCACCGGAATGCCCGCGTCGGCGAACACCAGCTTGGCGGTGGGCTTGTCCATGGCCACGGCACTGGCCAGGCGCCCCGAGTGGGTGTAAGGCAGCCCCATCAGGTCCAGGAGCCCCTGGATCGCCCCGTCCTCGCCAAACCGCCCGTGCAGGGCGTTGAACACCACGTCGGGGCGATCGGCGCTCAGGCTTTCGATCAGGGCCCCGATGTCATGGGTGACGTCCAGGGGGCGCACGGCGAACCCCGCGCGCTCCAGGGCCTGGCTGACCGCCTGCCCGCTGTTGAGGGAGACCGCGCGCTCGTTGGAGCAGCCGCCCATCAAGACCGTGATCGTCCGGGGTCGGCTCATGAGGCGTCTCCTGTCGTGTTGTCCCGCGTGTCGCCGGAAGGAAGGGAATCCGGGGCCTTGATGCCCACGCGCCGGATCTCCCAGCGCAGATCCACGCCACTGGTGGCCCGCACCCGCTCGCGCACCAGTTCGCCCAGGGATTCCAGGTCGGTGGCGCTGGCGGTCCCGGTGTTGAGCAGGAAATTACAGTGCTTGTCGCTGACCCGGGCCCCGCCCAGTTCCAGGCCCCGGCAGCCGGCCCGGTCGATCAGCTCCCACGCGCGCGGGCCCTCGGGCGGATTGGCGAAGGTCGATCCGCCCGTGCGGGCGCGCTCGGGCTGGCTGTCCGCCCGGACCGACTGATACGCCGCCATGCGCGCCGCGATCGCTGAGTGGTCGTCGGGCGTGCCCTTCAGCGTCACCTCGGTGAAAATCCAATCTTCCGGCAAACCGCAGTGCCGGTAAGAGAGACTTAACCGATCCGGGCTTAGGGTGCTGGAGTGGCCGGATCGGTTGACCGCGCGCACCGAAACAAGAAGATCGGCAAGGCAACGCCCGTGGGCGCCCGCGTTCATGCGCACCGCGCCCCCCAGGGTGCCCGGAATCCCGGCCAGGAATTCGAAACCCGCCAGACCCGCGTCGGCGGCCACCCGCGCCACCGTGGCGTCCAGCGCGGCCGCGCCGGCAATGATATGCTCGCCTTCCACGCGCACTTCGGCAAAGGCCCGGCCCAGGCGGATGACCACCCCCGGGATCCCGCCGTCGCGCACCAGAAGATTCGATCCCACCCCGATCACCATCAGGGGATCGGACGCCGGCAAGGCGGCCAGGAAGGCGCGCAGGTCTTCAAGGTCGGCGGGCTTGAACAAAACCTCGGCCGGTCCGCCCACGCCAAACCAGGTCATGCCCGACAAGGCGCGTCCCAGGCTGATCCGCCCGCGCGTGGCCGGCAGGCGCTCGCCCAGCGGGGCCCGGGCCGCGAGGGCCTGGGATCCCGAGAGCCGCGCCCGAAGGCTGCTGTCGTGCAAGGCGGGGGTCAGGGTCATGACGGCGTCCCTTGCACCTGGCGCTGGGTGCGCAGAACCTTGGCCAGACGGTCGGGCAGGGTCTGCGCCCAGGTGGTGATCGAGCCCGCCCCCAGGCACACGACCAGATCGCCGCGCTTGCCAAGGGCCGCGATCATTTCAGGCAGGGCTTCCGCATTGGGCAGCACGTGCACGGCGCGGTGTCCGTGGACCTTGAGCCCTTCGACCAGGGCTTCCTTGCTGGCCCCCGGAATCGGCGCCTCGCCGGCCGGATACACGTCGGCCACAATCACCGTGTCGGCGTCGTTGAAGCAGGTGCAAAAATCCTCGAACAAGCTGTTGAGGCGCGAATAGCGGTGCGGCTGCACCACCGCGATCACGCCCCGGGTGGTCGCGTCGCGGGCCGCCTTCAAGACCGCCGAGATTTCCACCGGATGGTGACCATAGTCATCGATGACGGTAATGCCGCCGGCCTCGCCGATGCGGGTAAAGCGGCGGCGCACGCCCTTGAAGCGGGCCAGCCCCTCGCGCAACACCGCGTCGGTCAGCCCCATCTCGACCCCGATGCCGATCGCGCCCAGGGCGTTCAGCACATTGTGCTGGCCGTACATGGGCAGGCGCATCCCTTCGATGGTGCGCTGGGCCCGGGTCTGACGGTCGGTCAGCACCACGTCGAACACGGCGCCCTGGGGACCCAGGGCCAGGTTGACGGCGCGCACGTCGGCTTGCGGGCTCAGTCCGTAGGTAATGATCTTGCGATCCTGGACCTGGGGAATCAGGGCCTGCACCTCGGGGTGGTCCAGGCACATGCACGCGAAGCCGTAGAACGGCAGGTTGTGGATGAACGCCCGGAACGCCTCGCGCACCCGGTCGAAGGTGCCGTAGAAATCCAGGTGCTCGGGATCGATGTTGGTGACGATGGCCAAGGTGGCGGGCAGCTTGACGAAGCTGCCGTCGCTTTCGTCGGCCTCGACCACCATCCAGTCGCCGTTGCCCAGGTAGGCGTTGGTGCCGCGCGCGTTCAAGATGCCCCCGTTGATCACGGTGGGATCCAGGCCGGCGGTTTCCAGAAGCTGGGCCACCAGCGAGGTGGTGGTGGTCTTGCCATGCGTGCCGGCGATGGCGATCGACCACTTCAACCGCATCAGTTCGCCCAGCATTTCGGCGCGGCGCACCACGGGCAGGAAGCGGGCGCGCGCTTCCATGACCTCGGGGTTGGTCGGCTTCACCGCCGAGGAGATCACCACCACCTGGGCGTCGCCCAGGTGGGCGGCGGCGTGGCCGATGGAAACCGGGATCCCAAGATCGCGCAGCCGCTTGACGTTGGCGTTCTCGTTCAGGTCCGAGCCTTGCACCCGGTAGCCCAGGTTGTGCAGAACCTCGGCGATGCCGCTCATGCCGATGCCGCCAATGCCCACGAAATGCAAGGGGCCGATGTCCAGGGGAAGGGCTCTCATGAGTGGATCTCCCGCGTGCGGGCGGTGGCCAGAACCAGATCGGCGAGGCGGGCGGCGGCGTCGGGCACGCCAACCGCGCGCGCGCAGCGGGCGGCGCGGGCCAGGGCCTCGGGGGCGTTCATCAGGGCTTCCAGGCGTTCGGCCAGGGCCTGGGGGGTGAGGGGGCCTTGCGGCATCAGCCAGCCTCCGCCGGCTTCGTCCATGCCGCGCGCGTTGGCGGTCTGGTGGTCATCGATGGCGTGGGGGTAGGGGATCAGCACCGCCGGGCGCCCCAGTACCGCCAGCTCGCCCATGGTCGAGGCCCCCGAGCGACACACGACCAGGTGAGCCTGGGCGAGGCGTCGCGGCAGGTCGGTGAAGAACGACGAGAGTTCGACCCCGGCAAGCCCCAGATCCTGGACGCGGGCCTGGGCGGCTTCCAGATCCTCGGGGCGGCTTTGCAAGGTCAGGTGCAGCCGCTGGCGCTGGGAGTCGGGCAACAGGGCAATGGCCTCGGGCAGCAAGGTGGAGAACACGCGCGCCCCCTGGCTGCCGCCGGTGACCAGCAGCCGGAAGGGCTCGTCGGCGCCGGCCGGCTGGTAGGGCTCGTCGCGCAGGGCGAGCACGGCGGGACGCACCGGCATGCCCGTCCATACCGGCGTGATGCCGGCCGGGGCCTGGCCATGGGCGAAGGCCACGGCAAAGCGGCTCACGCGCGGCGCCAGCATCCGGTTGGCGCGGCCGGGCAGGGCGTTTTGCTCGTGGACCACGGTGGGCCGCTTCTGACGGATCGCGGCCAGGAGCGGCGGCAGCGAGGCATAGCCCCCGAAGCCGACCACCACGTCGGGATCGAGGCGGCGCAGCAGCCCCAGGGCCTGGATCAGCCCGAGGCCCAGTTCCACCGCGCCCCGGGCCCGGCCGACCAGGCCGCGCCCGGCGATGCCCCCGGCCAGGATGCGCCGGGTTTCCAGGCGTCCCAGGGTGCCGCCAAACGCCTCGCCCCGGCGATCGGTGACAAGGGTCAGGCGCGCGCCGCGCCCCAGCAGGGCGTCGGCCAGGGCCTCGGCCGGGAACATGTGTCCCCCGGTGCCGCCGGCGGCGAGCACGACATGGGGCGCCCGGGGCGCGAGGGGAAGGGAAGGGCTCACAACGGATCTCCCGGCGCGCGACGGCGCGTCAGCGCAAGGATCATGCCCATGCTGAGCGCGGTGGAGAGCAGGGACGATCCGCCGTAACTGATGAACGGCAAGGTCATGCCCTTGGTGGGAATCAGGCTGAGGCTGGAGGCCATGTTAATAAACGCTTGCAAACCGATCTGGGTTAAAAGTCCGCCCGCGGCCAGCAATACGAAAAGACTCGTTTCCCGGCGCAGCCGAACGGCGGCTCTGACAATAATAAACCCGAAAAGAGCAACGATGAGGAGGCATAAAAAGAGACCGAATTCCTCGCCTGCCACGGCGAAAATGAAATCCGTGTGGGCGTCCGGGAGGTACTGCTTTACCCGACCCTCGCCGGGACCCCGGCCGAACCATCCGCCTTCCACGAAGGCTCTCATCGACTGGCGGATTTGGTACTGATCTCCGCTCGCCGGGTCAAGGAAACGATCGACCCGGCTTTGGACGTGGGGCAGCGCGTGGTAGGCCAGAACCGCGCCCCCGATTCCCGTCGCCGCCAGGAGCGCGACCCAGAACAGCGACAGGCCGGCCAGGAAGAACTGGGTCCCCCACACCGAGGCAATGACCATGGTCATGCCGAAATCGGGCTGCGCCACCAGCAGGGCCCCCACCAGGGCCATCAGGCCGATGGAGATCAAGGTGCCCGGGAACTGGGCCTGGGTGCGGTCGGCCGCGAACATCCACGCCGCGACCACGGCGAAGGTGGGCTTGATGAACTCGGACGGCTGCAAGGCAAAGGGGCCCAGCGGAATCCAGCGCACGGCGCCGTTGACGTTGGCCCCCAGGAAGGGCGTGGCCACCAGCGCCAGCATGAAAAAGGCAAAGGCCATCACGGCGAAGCGGCGCACCCACAGCACCGGCAACACCGAAATGGCCAGCATCACCACCACGGCGACCGGAACGAAAACGATCTGTCGCTGAACGAAGTGGTAGGTTCCCGCGCCAATGCGTCCGGCCGCCGGGGGTCCGGCGGCCAGGATCAGCAAAAGCCCCAGCGCGATCAGCAGGCCGATCGCGCCCAGCAGCACCCAGTCCACGGTCCACCACCACCGCCCCAGCAAGCTGGTGTCAAGGCGGGTGAACGAGGTCTGCGCCGGGGCCTGCACCGGGCGCGGCACGGGCGGCGGCGGAGGGGGCGGCGCCGGGGCGGTGACGACGCGGAAGGTCATGGCGTCCCTCCCCGGGTTCGGGCCAGGTCGCCGACCAGGGCGCGGAACACTTCGCCCCGGTGCTCGAAGCTGCGGAACTGATCCCACGAGGCACACGCGGGCGACAGCAGCACCACGGGGTTCTCGCATCCCTCGCGCCAGGCCAGGGCGGCCGCCTCGGCCACGGCGCGATCCAGGGTTTCGCAGGCGTGGGTGGTCACCTGCCCGGCCAGGGTCTGCGCGAAGGCCGGGGCCGCCTGGCCAATCAGGAAGGCGTGGCGGATGCGGGGGAAATGGGGGGTCAGGCTGGCGATGCCCCCTTCCTTGGGCTGGCCGCCGGCAATCCAGTAGATGGCGTCGTAGCACCCCAGGGCCTTGTCGGCGGCGTCCGCGTTGGTGGCCTTGCTGTCGTTGACAAAGCGCACGCCGTCCACGGTCGCCACCAGCTCCTGGCGGTGGGCGAGGCCCGGAAAACTGGCAAAGGCCCGCGCGATGGTGCGCGCGTCCACGCCCCGCGCCCGCGCGGCGGCGTAGGCGGCGGCCATGTTCTGGGCATTGTGCGCCCCGGGCAGGGTGGGAGCCTCGGCCAGGGCGAACACGGCGCGCGGGCGGGATTCCGTGGCATCGACCAGATGCCCCCCGCTGATCCCGATTCCGCCCGTTGGCACCATGCGCACCGAAATCGGGATCACCCGCCCCGGACTTTGTCTCCTGAGGGCATTGAACATCTGCCGGCTGGGATCGTCGTCGACGCCAACGATCGCGGTTTGGGGGCGGGCATCGGTCTGGAAAACATGCCTCTTGGCCGCGATGTAGCCGTCCATCCCGCCATGGCGGGCCAGGTGATCGGGGGTGATGTTGAGCATCACCGCGACATCGCAGGCCAGGGACGGCACCAGTTCAAGCTGGTACGAGGACAGTTCCAGGACATAGGTGCCGTGGAAGGGCAGGGGTTTCAAGGACAAGGCCGGATAGCCCAGATTCCCCCCGACCTCGGTCGGGAGATGAGCTTCGTTCAACACGTGATGAATCAGGGCGGTTGTCGTTGATTTCCCGTTGGTTCCCGTGACCCCCACGAAAAAGCTGTCCTTGTGCGCCCGCACCAGGAGCTCGATGTCGCAAAAAAGCGGCACCCCGTGCCGGCGGGCCAGGGAGGCGACCGGATGGGGCTGGGGGTACGTGTGGGCAATCCCGGGGCTCCACACCACCGCTTGCAGCGTGTGCCAGTTCACCCCTTTTTCGTTTGGATCGGTCAGGTCGGCCAGGGGGATCCCTTCCTGGCGGGCCGCTTCCCGCAGGGCGGGGTTGTCATCCCAGGCATGGATCCGCACGCCAGTGGACAGCAAGGCGCGCGCCGTCGCCATCCCGGATTTCCCCAGGCCCATGATCGCCAGATCCTGATCGGCGTATGCGTAGCTGGCTATGGTCACCTCCGGTCTCCTAACGCAACTTGAGAGTAGAAAGACCGACAAGGGCAAGGATAAGCGCGATAATCCAGAAGCGAATGACGATTGTGGGTTCGGCCCACCCCTTCTTTTCGAAATGATGATGCAAGGGAGCCATGCGGAAGACCCGCTTGCCCGTGAGCCGATAGCTTGTTACTTGGACAATGACCGAGATTGTTTCGAGAACAAACAAGCCGCCGACGATGGCCAGAACGATTTCATGCTTGGTGACCACGCTGATGGCCCCCAGGGCGCCGCCCATCGACAACGAACCCGTGTCGCCCATGAACACCTGGGCCGGGGGCGCGTTGAACCACAAAAAGCCAAGCGCGGCTCCCACCAGGGCGCCACAGAACACGGCCAGCTCGCCGGTGCCGGGCACGAACTGAATTTGCAGGTAGTTGGCGAAAATCGTGTTGCCCACCAGATAGGCGATGAGCATGAACACGGCGGCCGCGATCATCACGGGGACGATGGCCAGGCCGTCCAGGCCGTCGGTCAGGTTGACCGCGTTGGAGGCTCCCACCATCACAAACACGGCAAACGGCACGTACAGCCATCCCAGATTGATCAGAAGATCCTTGAAGAAAGGAATGGCCAGGGCGGTGGACTGGGATTCGTGTTCCAGGGAAATCACCCAAAGCGTGATCACCAGGGCCAGGCTGACCTGTCCCAGCAGCTTCAGGCGGCCCGGCAGGCCCTTGGTGTTACGCTTGGTGACCTTCAGGTAATCGTCGGCGAAGCCAATGGCGCCATAGCCAAGCGTCAGGGCCAGGGCGGCCCACACGAACCCGTTGGACAGGTCGGCCCACAGCAAGGTGGCCACGGCGACGCCCAGAAGGATCAACACGCCCCCCATGGTCGGCGTGCCCTTCTTGGTCAGCAGGTGGCTTTCCGGGCCGTCCGCGCGGATGGGCTGGCCGTCGCGCTGCTTGCGCTTCAACCACTCGATCAGGGACGGCCCCAGAAGAAAAGCGACCAGCAAGGCGGTCATCACCGCGCCGCCGGCCCGGAAGGTCAGGTAGCGAAAGACATTCAGGGCGCTGACGTGGTCGGCAAGGGCTGACAGATGAAACAGCATCGGGGGCTGATCCGGTTCCTCGGGTGCGATGGTCAGGGTCCGGCGGGAGGGATGGCCCTCTCGCCAGGGCGGGGAGTCATGGCCAGCAAAGCCGCGACAACGCGGCCGACCTGACATCCGTGGGAGCCCTTGACCATCACCACGTCGCCCGGACGCACGGCGTTCCGGACCACGGGGGCAAGGGTTTCGGCATCGGGGGCGTGATCTCCCCGTTGCCGGACGGGCAAGGCGGCGTGCAAGTGGGCCATGAGAGGGCCGGCCGTATAAACCAGATCGAGGCCGCGATCCAGGACCGTGCGGGCAAGGCCGGCATGCAAGGCCGGCCCTTGTGCTCCCAGTTCCAGCATGTCGCCCAGAACCGCGATGCGCCGCCCCCCCGGTCCCGGCCGCAGCAAGGACAAGGTGGTCAGCGCCGCGACCAGGCTGTCGGGACTGGCGTTGTAGCTTTCATCGATGACCACGAACGTGCCGCCCTGGGGCAGGGGCACCACGGTGTGGCGTCCCCGGCCGACGGGGGCCTGCATCAAGGCGAGCCCCCGGGCGGCCCGGGCAACGTCCAGGCCCAGGGCGAGAACCACGCCCAGCACGCCCAGGCTGTTCTGGGCCCACTGCCGTCCGGCCACGCCCACCCGGTAGGAGAGGGCTTCGTCGCCCACCAGGGCCAGCACCGCCGTGCCCTCGGCGTCGACGGCGTCGTCGAGCAGGCGGGCGGTGGCCCCGATGTGGCGTCCGAACCCCAGGATACGGGTCACGCCCCGGCGTCGGGCATGGCGGCACAGGCGCTCGAAATGGCGGCTGTCCCGGTTGAACACCGCCGCCCCGCCCGGCTCCAGGCCGTCCAGGATTTCGGCCTTCGCGTCGGCGATGGCCTCGACGCTGTCGAAGAACTCCAGGTGGGCCGGGGCGATGGCGGTGATCAGCACCACGTGCGGGCGGGCCAGGGCCGACAGCGGCCCCAGCTCCCCCGCATGGTTCATCCCCATTTCGATCACGGCCAGGTCGGCTTCCGCCGGCAGCGCGGCCAGGGTCAGCGGAACCCCCAGGTGATTGTTCAGATTGCCCCGCGTGGCATGCACCCGGCCCAGTTCGGCCAGCGCCAGGGCCAGCATGTCCTTCGAGCCGGTCTTGCCCACCGAGCCGGTGACGCCCACCACCTTGCCCCGGAAGCGCGCACGCGCGGCCCGGGCCAGGGCTTCCAGGCCCGCCTGGACATCGGGCACCACCAGCAGGTGCTTGCGGTCCACCCCGTCGGGAACCCGGCTGACCAGGGCCGCCGCCGCGCCCTGGGCCAGGGCGGCCGCGACGTGGTCATGGCCATCCGACCGGGCTCCCGGCAGGGCCACGAACAGATCCCCGGGCGCCAGGGTGCGCGTGTCGATCGACACCCCGGACGCCTGCCACGCGCCAACCGGCGGCACGCCAAGGGCTTGGGCGGCCTGGGACGCCGTCCAGACGGGCGCGGTCCGGGTCATGTGTCGGCCTCCGCCACCGCGTCTTGGGCATGGGTCCGGTCGCAGAAGGGATGGGTGACGCCGGCCACGGTCTGGCCGGTTTCATGCCCCTTGCCCGCGATCACCAGCAGGTCCCCCGCCGCCAGGTCCGCCACGGCCACGCGAATGGCCTGGGCACGGTCGCCGATTTCGGTGGCTCCCGGGCACGCGGCCAGGATCTGGGCGCGGATCGCCGCCGGATCCTCCGAGCGCGGGTTGTCGTCGGTCACGATCACCCGGTCGGCCAGGGTGGCGGCCAGGCGCCCCATCAACGGGCGCTTGCCGGTATCGCGATCGCCGCCGCAGCCAAACACGCACACCAGCCGTCCGGTGGCGTGGGGGCGCAGGGCGCGAAGCACGGTTTCCAGGGCATCCGGGGTGTGGGCGTAGTCCACGTACACGGCGGCGCCGTTGGCGCGACGGGCCACGTTTTCCAGCCGCCCGGGCACGCCCGAAAGCGTTTCCAGGGCGTTTACCGCCCGAACCACCATGTCCTCGGGCCGGTCCTCGCAGCCCAGCACCAGCCCGAGGGCGGCCAGGGCGTTCATGGCCTGGAAGGCACCGGCCAGCGGCAGGGTCACCGTGGCGTCGTGGCCCAGCACCTCCAGCGCCAGGACCTGGCCGTGGGCGGTGGGCGTGCGCGTGCGCAGGCGGATTTCGGCGCCGTTTTCCCCGTAGCGGAACACCCGCAAGGAGCGGTCCCGGCACACGGCCTCGATGGCGCTCGTTTCCGGGATGTCGGCGTTGAGCACGGCCGTGCCCCCCGCGACCAGCACATCCGAAAACAAGCGGGTCTTGGCGGCGCGGTAGGCCTCCATGGATCCGTGATGGTCCAGGTGATCGCGGGTGATGTTGGTGAGCGCGGCCGCCTGCACCACCAGGCCGGCCAGGCGGTCTTGCTCCAGCCCGTGCGACGACGCTTCCAGCGCCACCGGCCCGCCCCCTGCGCGGGCAATGTCCGCCAGGGCGGCGTGCAGGGCCACCGGATCGGGGGTCGTCAGGCGGCCCGGCCGGTCCAGGCCCGCCCCGTGCACGCCCAAGGTGCCCACGCTGGTCGCGCCCGGCCGCCCCAGGGCCCGCCACAAGGCGGCGGCGAAGGTGACGGTCGAGGTCTTGCCATTGGTCCCGGTCACCGCGACCACCGGGGCCGGCTGGGGCGCGAAGAACGCGCCCGCCAGTCGGGCCAGGGCGCGGCGGGGCTCGGGGTGGGCAAAAAGCCAGGCATCGGCGCCGGGCGGCAGGTCCGTGCCAGGGGGCGCCAGCACCGCGATGGCTCCGGCGGCCAGGGCCTGGGGCACGAAGGCGCGGCCATCGACCTGGGTGCCGGGCAGGGCCGCGAACAGCCAGCCCGGCTTGATCGCGCGCGAATCAGCGCTCAAGCCGGCCACGGCCAGCGACGCCCGGTCGGAGGAAACCGGGGGCAATCCCAGAAGCGTGCCGATGTCAGCGAGCCGCAAGGTGCTTGTCCTCCCCGTCCTCGACCTTGAGACCAACCTGGCGGATCACGGTCGCGTCAAAATGCCCCTCGGGCGAATGATGGGTGGGGGTGACGCCCAGGAGAGGCGCCACCTCGGCGATCAGGCGGCCGGCGGCCGGGGTCGCGTTCCAGCCGGCGGTGCGAAAGCCATAGGTACCCTTGACCGCCTTGGGGTCATCCAAGATCACCAGCACCACGTACTGGGGATCGGATATGGGGAATCCGGCTATAAACGAGGTCAGCACGGAATCCTTGGCGTAGCCGCCGCCCTTCAGCTGCTTTTCGGCCGATCCGGTTTTGCCCCCCACGTAATAGCCTTCGACGTCGGCGTTGCGGCCCGAACCGCCCTCGACCACCAGACGCATCATGGCACGCAACCGCATGCTGTTTTGCTCGCTAAACACCTTCTGGCCCGGGGGCATGGTGGCGGGGTCGGTCTTGAGCAAGGTGGGGGGATGCAAGGTGCCGCCGTTGATCAGGGCGGAAACCCCGGTGATCAGGTGGAGCGGCGTCACCGACAGGCCATGGCCAAAGGAAATGGTCATGGCGTTGATGTCGCGCCATACCTGGGGCACCAGCGGGCGGCCAACCTCGGGGAGCTCGAAGGGGATCGGGTCCAGCAGGCCCATGCGCTTCAAGAACGCCTGCTGGCGCTCGGGCCCGACCACCATGGCCATGCGCGCCGACCCGATGTTGGACGAGTGCATGAGGATTTCCGGAATCGACAAGGCGCGCCGTTCCGGGTGGAAATCGGTGATGGTGAACCGCGCGATGCGGATGGGCTTGGCGGCGTCGAAGGTGTCGGTCAGGGGAAGGCCGGCGTCGAGCGCGAGCGCGGTGTTGAAAACCTTGAAAACCGATCCCAACTCGTACACGCCGAGGGTGGCGCGGTTGAACCGGGCGTCCTCGCTGGCCTCGCCGATTTTTTCCGGCTCGTAGTCGGGCAGGGAGACCATCGCCAGCACTTCGGCCGTGTGGACATCCATGACCAGGGCCGCGCCGCCAATGGCTTCGAAATGATCGATGGCGTCGCTCAGCACCTGGTGGGCGGCGTGCTGCAAGCGCAGGTCGATTGACAGCCGCAGGGGCTTTTCCGAGGAAGAAAGCCGATCGTCGAAGGCATCCTCGATGCCGGCGATGCCCTGGTTGTCGATGTCGGTGGCGCCCACCACATGCGCGACCAGGCGCCCGGCGGGGTAGACACGCCGTTCGGCCCGCTCGAAATGCAGGCCCGGAATGCCCAGGTCGTTGACGGCCTGCTGCTCGATGGGGGTCAGGTTGCGCCGCAGGTACACAAACGCCCGGCCGGGGACCAGGCGATCGGCCAGTTCCTCGCTGGTCAGGTCGGGAAACAAGGTCGGCAGCACCCGGATCGCCCGCATCAGGTCGCGTTCGGGCACGGCCCGGGTGTCGGCCACCAGGTTGACCGTGGGCAGGTTGGTGGCCAGCACCAGGCCGTTGCGGTCCACGATGTCGGCGCGGGCCATGCGCGCCTCCAGGGGCGGCGCCTCGCTGGGGGTGGCCACGGTGCTGGTGCCGGTGGACGACAGGACCATCAGTTGCACAAGGCGCCCGGTGATCACCGAAAAGGCCAGGCCGAACAGGCAGGCCGTGACCAGCAGGCGCAGGCGGCCGGTTTCCAGCCCCTTGGTGCTGGCGTCGGGCTCGCGGGTGGGGCGCGGGCTGGGGGTGTCGCCGGTCAGACGGATTTCCTCGCCCGGATAGGCGAAGGGGCGCCGGCGGGTTTTGAAGGGACCGATCATCGTCCCCCTCCCAAGGTTGCCAAGGTGGGCTGGGGCAAGGCCGGGCGCGACGCCACGGTTCGGGGCGGCGCCGGCTTGGCGCGGGGCGCGGGCGTGGGCTGGGCCGCGAGCGCGGGGGTCTCGTCGGGCGCGGGGGCGCTGGCCAGGGGGGCGTAGGGCAGCTGGCTCAGGCTCACGTACTGATCAGGGCGCACGGGCTTGAGGCCGAGGTGGGCATCGGCCAGCCGCTCCAGACGCGACGGATCGTTCAGGAAGCTCCATTCCGCGCGCAAGACGTGGATGGATTCGGTGGTGCGGCGGATTTCGGCGTGCAGGCGGTTCAGTTCCTTTTCCCGGGCACCGACCTCGTTGGCGACCAGGAAAAGGCCGGTGCCGACCGACATGATCAGGGCACCCCACACAAGATGGCTGGCGCGGATCATCGGGACTCTCCGGGGCGGGCAGAAAGAAGAGAGGCGGCAAACAGCGCGTCCAGGGAACCGGGCACGCCCTTGGCCGCGGCAGGGGGGGAAGAGGGGGGGCACGGCCGATGGGTGCGTTCGGCCACGCGCAGGCGCGCCGAGCGGGCGCGCGGGTTACGCCGGGCTTCCTCGGCCGACGGCGCCAGGGCGCGGCGTTCGACCAGGGTAAAGGTTGGCTCGGCTTCCTGGCCCGGGGCGGTGGGGGGAAGGTGGCGGCTGAAGCCCTGGGCGTGGCCGGCGCGCTGGCGCAGGAAGGTTTTGACCAGACGGTCTTCCAGCGAATGGAACGAGACCACGACCAGGCGTCCGCCCGGGGCCAGCACGCGCTCGGCGGCGCGCAGGCCGCGCGCCAGCTCGCCCAGCTCGTCGTTGACCGCGATGCGCAGCGCCTGGAAGGACCGGGTGGCCGGGTCGATCCCGTCGGCGCTTTTGCGCACAACGCTCCGGATGACGGAGGCCAGCTCGGCGGTGCGGGTAAAAGGAGCCTCGGCGCGGCGTTCGACCACGGCCCGGGCCACCCGCCGGGCGGCCCGTTCCTCGCCCAGGAAGAACAGAATGTCGGCCAGGGTCGATTCGTCCAGGGTGTTGACCAGATCGGCGGCCGTGGGACCCTGGTCCCCCATGCGCATGTCAAGGGGGCCGTCAAGGCGAAACGAGAACCCCCGGTCGGGCTGGTCGATCTGCATCGACGACACGCCGATGTCCAGGACCACCCCGTCCACCAGGCCGATGCCCCGTTCCGCCAGCAGCGTGTCCATGGCGCCAAAGCAGCCGGGCAGCAAGGCCAGGCGGTCGTCCCACCGGGCGCCCAGGGCCCGGGCCCGGGGAATCGCGCCGGGATCGCGGTCGATGGCCCACACCCGGCACGGCGCGGCCGAGAGGATCGCCTGGCTGTAGCCGCCGGCGCCGAAGGTGCCATCCACGTAAGCCCCCCCCTCGCGCACGGCCAGGGCCGCGACGATCTCGGCGCGCATCACCGGGATGTGCCCGGCCTCGGCGTCGGTGCCGTGGGGATCGGTCAAGGAAGGGGAGGGAAGGGGAGAGCCGTTCATGCGCCAGTTCCCCGCGCCTGGGCGGCCGGACGGAGCTGGGTGGCGCGGAAGGTCGCGTGCGCCGCCGGGTTCCAGATCTGGAACACCCGGCCCAGGCCCACGAAAACCGCGCTGTCCGAAATACCGGCCGCTTCCAGCATCCATGCCGGGATCAACACCCGGCCATTGGGGTCGAAGGTCAATTCCTCGGATTCCGCCAAAATCTGATACGCGGGTGCTGCGTTCGGATCGCCCAGGTTGACGATGTCCGGGGTCATGTCGGAAAGGCGCTCCAGACGATCCATGCCATAGCCCTCAATGCATCCCCTTTCGGGGTCCGGTCTCACGACGATGCTGGCGTACCCTTCCGCTTGCAAAACGGCCCGGAACTTTGCCGGAACCGACACGCGCCCCTTCTGGTCGACCTTGTTTTCATAGGTGCCGATGAATGGCCGCATGCCCCTGGCCCCTTCCCCTCACGCCCTTCAGCCACACCCTTTCCCGGTTGCCCGTCGCGAGGGGGGACTCGGAAATGCGTTGGGACGAGGCATGGTATCTCATGGGAAAGCGTGGGCGTCAATGGGAGAGCATGGCCTTCGATAGGAATACCTGGGTAAAACCACCCCCTGGGGCCCCTTGGTGAAAATAACGGCTTAAAAAGTCGCCTCTGCTTGAAAAACAAAGAAAATTGTTTTGACCTTGGAGATTGACCTGCTTTTGTACGTTTTTTGTTCTCTTTTTGATCGCATAGGCAGGCCTTGCCTAGCTTTCCCGGCGCCTCCGAATCCCCAGCCGCGCCGGGCGCCGTGTTCATCGGGAGCCCGGCGTATCGCACCGCAAGCCTATTTCTTTCCGCTCAAAGGCTTATGGCGAAAGGCGGGCGCGATAACCCTAAGGAGGGGTGCTTTTACGCCATGAGCGCGTATTCAGGGATTTTTTTTACCTTTAGTCGGGTCGCAAGTAGACGCAAGAGGACGGTGGGCATTATTTTCCCCAAGGGGAATTTCCGGTAGCACTTCCCTTGGTGAGGGATCGTGCGCCGACGTCGGGGAGGGAGAGGGTTCGTGTCGATTTCGCTGAATTGGACAAAGCGGGAATTACTTGATTTCTTTTTGGGCAATATATTAACAAAACCCTAACAGCGGGCTGCTCACTTACGATTCCTGACCGGATCTCCCCCCCCTTCCCACGACCTCCCCCCCCTCTTTCCCCCCGGACGGGGCTGCGCTATAACCACGGCCTTCGCCGGTGCAAGGACATGTCATGACCCAGATCCAGACCCTGAATACCTATCGGGGCGGTCCCGATGACCGGGGACGCTTCGGTCCCTATGGTGGCCGCTTCGTGGCCGAAACGCTCATGCCCCTGATCTTGGATCTGGAACGCGCCTGGGATTCCGCCCGGGTCGATCCGGCTTTCCAGGCGGAACTCCAGGGCTATCTGTCTTCGTATGTTGGTCGTCCCAGCCCGATCACTCTCGCGCAGCGGTTGACGGATCGATTGGGCGGGGCCCGGATTTATTTTAAACGCGAGGACTTGAATCACACTGGTGCCCATAAGGTTAATAACTGCATGGGCCAGATTTTGCTAGCCCGGCGCATGGGCAAGACCCGGATCATCGCCGAAACCGGGGCCGGTCAGCACGGCGTGGCCACGGCCACCGTGTGCGCCTTGTTCGGCATGCCGTGCGTGGTCTACATGGGCGCCACCGACATCGAGCGGCAGGCGCCCAATGTGTTTCGCATGAAACTGCTGGGCGCCGAGGTCCGTCCGGTCACCAGCGGCTCGGGCACCCTCAAGGATGCCATGAACGAAGCCCTGCGCGACTGGGTGACCAACGTCGAATCCACCTATTACCTGATCGGGACGGCGGCCGGGCCCCATCCCTATCCGGCCATGGTCCGCGACTTGCAAAAGGTCATCGGCGAGGAAACCCGGGCCCAGATCATGGCGGCCGAGGGCCGGCTTCCCGACACGGTGGTGGCATGCGTCGGCGGCGGATCCAACGCCATCGGCATGTTTCACCCCTTCCTCGACGATCCCTCCGTGGCCCTGATCGGGGTGGAGGCCGCCGGCGAGGGCCTGGACAGGCATCATGCCGCCTCGATGGCCGGGGGGCGTCCGGGGGTGCTGCACGGCAACCGGACCTATCTTTTGCAAGACGCCGATGGCCAGATCACCGAGGCCCATTCCATTTCCGCCGGCCTGGATTACCCGGGCGTCGGGCCGGAACATGCCTGGCTCAGGGATACCGGCCGGGTTTCCTACGTTCCCATCACCGATGACGAGGCCATCGAGGCCTTCCAGATGGTGACGCAGCTGGAAGGCATCATTCCGGCCCTGGAAAGCAGCCACGCGGTCGCCCACGCCATCAAGATCGCGCCGGGCCTGCCGGCGGACCATATTCTCGTCGTCAACATGAGTGGTCGCGGTGACAAGGACATCGCGGCCGTGGCCAAGGCCATTGGCGCGAAGGAGAACCTGTCGTGAGCAGCGCCCCCGCTTCGTCCGCCGCCGATCGTCTGGCCCGCCGCTTCGCCGCCCTGAAGGCCGAGGGCCGGGGAGGGCTGGTCACCTACATGATGGCCGGCGATCCCGATCACGCCACGGCTCTTTCGTTGATGCAGGGCCTGCCCCAGGCCGGGGCCGACATCATCGAACTGGGCATGCCCTTTTCCGATCCCATGGCCGACGGTCCCGCCATCCAGGCCGCCGCCGTGCGCGCCTTGCAAGGCGGCATGACCTTGCATGGCACCTTGGAAACCGTGGCCGCTTTTCGCGCCGGCGACGACGAGACGCCTGTCATCCTGATGGGGTATTACAATCCGGTGTACCTGTACGGTGTCGAGGCGTTCGCCCGCGATGCCGTGGCGGCTGGTGCCGATGGCGTGATCCTGGTTGATCTTCCTCCCGAGGAAGCGGCCGAGGTTCTGCCTGCCTTTCGCGCCCATGGCCTGCACCTGATCTTCCTGACCACGCCGACCTCGGACGATGCCCGCCTGCCGATGATCCTGAAGGACGCCAGCGGCTTCGTTTATCATGTGTCGATCGCGGGCATCACCGGTGCCCAGGCGGCGCAGGAAGACGCGGTGGCCGAGATGGTCCGGCACATCCGCGCCCACACCGAGTTGCCCGTCGCCATCGGCTTTGGCATCTCGACCCCGGCCCAGGCCGCCCGCTTCGCGCGTCTGGCCGACGCGGCCGTGGTGGGGTCGGCCATCGTGCGCCGCGTGGCCGAAGGCGGCGATGCCCTGGGCTTCGTGCGCGAGCTGGCCGACGCCGTGCGCGCGCCGGCGCCGTAAGGTCCTGTTGGAAGCGCCTCGGGCCCGCTTGACAGCGGGCCCTTTTTGTTGGGAGCGTGGCCCGACTCCGATTCGATCCTCCGGCCGGAGAGGGGCGTCCTGCCCCTCGCCAAAAGGGGCGGGCGGGCTTCCGGTTGTGGTTTGTTTGCTGTTTTCGAAGCGCCCAACCGGATGTGTTCGGGCTTGAAATGCTTTAGGGTGCCACGGCCCGGGCAGGCGGCGGTTGCCGCTTTCGCCCGGGCCGCAACAATGGGGGGCTTGACGGGACACCACGATTTGTTTCGTTTCGCCAGCGCCGCAACAAGAAACAAGTGACAAGGCGTGCTTCGGAAACAGGGGATCCCGAGTTCCGCGTGGCATGCCGAAGTGCCCAACCGCCGATCAGTGTGGGAAGAAACGCAATCCATGAACTGGCTGACAACCTTCGTCCGCCCCAAGATCCGCAGCCTTGTCGGATCCAAGGAAGTCCCGGAAAACCTGTGGCGTAAGTGCCCGGCCTGCGATCACATGCTCTTTCACAAGGAGCTGGAAAAATCCTGGCAGGTGTGTTCCCACTGCGGACACCACATGCGTTTGCCGGTGCGCAAGCGGTTGGAACTCTTGTTCGACGGGGGAACCTGGACCCCGATCGAGCTGCCCCCCATTCCGCAAGATCCCCTGAAATTCAAGGATCTGAAGCGGTATTCCGACCGCATGAAGGAAGCCCAGGCGAAGACGGGCGAAAAGGAAGCCATCATCGTCGCCCACGGCTGGCTGATGGGCATCCCCGTGGTGGTCGCGGCCTTTGACTTTTCGTTCATGGGCGGCTCGATGGGCATGGCGGTGGGCGAGGGCCTGGTTGCCGCCGCCGAGCTCGCGGTCTTGCAGCGCGCCTCGCTGATCGTCATTCCGGCCTCGGGTGGTGCCCGCATGCAAGAGGGCATCTTGTCGTTGATGCAGATGGCCAGAACAACCGTCGCGGTGCAGCGGGTCAAGGACGCCGGCCTGCCCTACATGGTGCTGCTCACCGATCCGACCACCGGCGGCGTGACCGCGTCGTTCGCCATGCTGGGCGACATCGCCATTTCCGAACCCGGGGCGGTGATCGGCTTCGCGGGCGCGCGCGTGATCCAGAACACCATCCGCGAAACCCTGCCCGACGGCTTCCAGCGCGCCGAATACCTGCGTGATCACGGCATGGTCGATCTGGTGGTCAACCGCGCCGACCTGAAGGCGACCTTGGGGCGGATTTTGTCGATCCTGCTGCGCCGCGATCCCCCGGCCGAGGTCCTGGCCTTGTCCCTGGATGCCGACTCGGGACGAAGCGGCACCCGCGCCACGCCTCCGGCCGGCGACGTGGAAGAGGCGGCCCGGCGCGACGGACAGGCCGAGGCCCACGACGAGGCCGAACCCGAGGAAGACGAGGCGTAGGCGCGAAACCCGGGCGCGAGACCCGGCGCCGGCCCCCCAGGGCCGCCGGGCTTGCGCCCGCCTTGGTTCGGGGCGAGTGTCCCGAGGTTTTTTCCTTTATCCTTCAAGAGGCAAGGGGACGGCCCGGAGGTAATGCCTCCGGGGCTGGGCGGCTCCGTGCTTGCGGGAGCGGCGCACTGGCCGGTTCCGCTTGAAGGGCGGTGGTGCTACCTTCGGCGGCGGGCGAGGACGGTTGGGCCGGCCCGCCAGCCACGGGTCGAATAAGGATGGATGGCAATGGGATCCCCTGCCGCGCTTGATCGCTTGATGTCATTGCACCCCAAGACCATCGACTTGTCCCTGGACAGGGTGGAGCGCGTGCTGGCGGCCCTGGGATCTCCCCAGGAACGCCTGGCCCCGGTGATCCACGTCGCCGGGACCAACGGCAAGGGCTCGGTGGTTGCCTTCCTGCGCGCCGCCCTGGAGGCGGCGGGCTTGCGGGTTCACGTTTACACAAGCCCCCATCTGGTTCGTTTCAATGAACGAATCCGCCTGGCCGGTTCCTTGATCGACGACGCCTTCCTGGAACAGGTGCTGGAGGCGGTCGAAACCGCCAACGCCGGCGCGCCCCTGACCTTTTTCGAGGCCACCACGGCCGCCGCCCTGCTGGCCTTTACCCGGGTCGAGGCCGACGTGGTGTTGCTGGAAACCGGCCTGGGCGGACGCCTGGACGCGACCAACGTGATCCCCCGCCCGGCGGTGAGCGTGATCACTCCGATCGATCTGGATCACAAGGGCTTCCTGGGCGAGACCCTGGCCGCCATCGCCGGCGAAAAGGCCGGAATCCTCAAGGCCGGGGTGCCTGCGGTCATCGCCCCCCAGGCGCCCGAGGCCGCCTTGGTGCTGGAAGCCCGGGCCCGCGCGGTGGGCGCGCCCGTTTTGCTGGGCGGGCGGGACTGGACGTGGCGGGAAACCGAAACGGGCTGGATGTTCAACGCCAACACCGCCATGGCGCGTCCGCGCCTTGTCGGGGCCCATCAGGTGGCCAATGCCGCCCAGGCCCTGGCCGTGCTCGATGCCTTTGAGGCCCAAACCGGCCAGGTGGTGCCCCTGGAAGCCCGCCGGCGCGCCATGGAGACGGTCGACTGGCCCGCGCGCCTGCACCCCCTGGACCAGGGGCTTCTGGTCGGGCGCCTGCCCGGGGATTTCAGCTTGTGGGTGGATGGCGGCCACAATCCCCATGCCGGACGCGCCCTTGGCCGGGTGTTGAACGACTGGGCCGCCGAGGGGGCCGTGGACATAATCTGTGGCATGATCGACAGCAAGGACGCCGCCGGCTTTCTCGAAGCCCTGGTCGGCCCCGTGCGCACGCTGGTCGCGGTGCCTGTCCCCGGCGCGCAGACGGCGGCGGGCATTCCCGCCCATCTGCTGGCCGACAAGGCGCGGTCGGCGGGCTTCCCCGACGTGCGCAAGGCCATGTCGCTGGCGGCGGCGATCGATGACCTGGCGTCGGGGGAGGGGCCGGGGCGCATCCTGATCTGCGGATCCCTGTACCTGGCCGGCGCCGCCCTGCAAGCCAACGGCACCGTGCCCGCCTGAACCCGGCGCGCGCGGCCGTGGGCCCCCGAACGGGAGGTCGGGAAGAAGGAGAGGGCCGGGAGCGGCCTTCCTCCTTTTTTCAGGGCTGCTCCGGGCTCTCGGCCAGAACCCGGCGGAGCAAGGGAATGGTGATTGCCTTGCTTTCGCTCAGCGCCAGGCGATCGGCCCGCGCCACCAGATCCTGAATGGCCAGGAACCGCCGCTCCAGCCGGGGCAGCAGGTAGGCCACCGCCTCGGGCGCCACGTCCAGGCCGCGATCGGCGAACTGCTTGAGCACCACCGCCGCCAGCAAGGCCTCGTCGGGTTCGGCCAATCCCGCCACCGGCACGGTGGCTAGGCGCGAGCGCAGGTCGGGCAGGGTCACGGGCCAGCGGGTGGGCGGTCGCTCCCCGGTCAGCAGCATCCAGCCCGAGCGCTGACGCACCGCGTTCAGGGCATGGAACAAATCGGTTTCGGTCGCGCGGTCGTGGGGCGCGCCGCGATCCCAATCCTCGACGACGACGGCGGCATTGGCCTCGGGAAAGGCGGCCAGCGGATCGGCGCCCGACAGATCGGCGAGGCCGAGGAAACGGGCCTGGCTGCATTGGGCGAACACGTGGGCCAGATGGGTCTTGCCCGAGCCCGGGGGGCCTTGCAGGCATACCACCGGGCCCGGCCAGGCCGGCCAGGCATCGATCAGGGCGACGGCCGCCTGATTGCAGGGCGCGACCAGGAAATCCTCGCGCCCCAGCGCGGGGCGCCAGGACAGGTCTAGGGCAAGTTGCCGGGGCAGGGTCATGGTCTCTCGGTTGGGGAAGAGGGGGCGGACCCGGCGGGCGGGGCAAGCCGGGGGCTCGCGCCGGTTTCACCGGAATACAGCGGGCTGGCAAGGTACTGGGACAGGAAAAAGCGCACCAGCACCCCGATCACGGCGGCCACCGGCACGGCCAGCAGCACGCCCACGAAGCCGAACAGGCCACCACCGGCCAGCAGGGCGAAAATCACCCACACGGGATGCAGGCCCACCCGGTCGCCCACCAGCTTGGGCGTGAGCACATTGCCTTCGATCACCTGCCCGGAAACAAAAATGGCGACGACCACGGCGATCCGGGGCCACGACTCGAACTGAGCCAGGGCCAGGGCCAGGGACGACACGAAGCCGGTGATGGTCCCCACGTAGGGGATGAAGGACAAAACCCCCGACACGAGACCGACCACCAGGCCGAGGTCGAGGCCGGCCAGGGTCAGGCCGATGGCGTAGTACGAACCCAACGCCAGGCAGACCGTGGACTGGCCGCGAATGAAGCCGGCGATGGTCTGGTTGATCGCCTCCATCTGGGTGCGGATGACGGGGGCATAGGGCCGGGGCAGCCAGCCATCGATCGCCCCGACCATGCGGTCCCAGTCGCGCAGCATGTAGAAGGTGATGACCGGGGTAATGACCAGCACCGACACCACCCCCACCAGGGCGGCGCCGCCACTGATGATGTCGGTGATCAGGGCGACCAGCCACTTGGCGGCCTCGACGGCGGTGGACTCCAGGCCCGAGGTCAGGCGTCCCATGCGCTCGGGCCCCAAGGTCGCCTGAAGCGCGCCCAAAAGGGCCTGGCCCTTGTCAACCAAGGTGGCGGTGTAGCCGGGCACGTTCTTGATGAAGGCCGCGATCTGGCCTTGCAGCAAGGGGAGCAGCACCAGGAGCCCCAGGGCCAGGCACAGGAAAAAGCCCAAGGTGATGATGATGGTCGCCCCCAGCCGCGAAATCCGCAGCCGTTCCAGGCGGTCGGCCAGGGGGTCGAGCATGTAGGCGGCGGCCATCCCGGCCACGAACGGCGCAAGGACCGAGCGCAGGACATAAAGCAGGGCCACCGTCACCACGACGCCCACCGCCCAGAACCGGATCTGCTGATCTCGTGTCATGCTCAGTCCTTCCGCGTGGGAAGCCGGTGCTTGAAAAAGGAAGGGCGAAGAGGGGAAGGGGCAAGCGGCCTAGCGCCCGGTGAACCGGGGCTTGCGCTTGTCCTTGAAGGCGGCGATCCCCTCCCGGTAATCCTCGGTTTCCAGGAAACGGTAGCATTCGGCCATCTCGGCCGCGTCGACAGGGGCTCCGTCCCGCAAACGGCGCACGAAGGCCTTGTGCCAGGCGTTCACCCCCGGCGCGCCCTGGGTCAGGCCCTTGAGGGTGTCGTTGAGGTGGGCTTCAAAGGCGTCGTCTTCAACAACCCGGTTAAGCAGCCCCATGCGCAGGGCGTCGGGGGCATCGATGATCCGGCCTTCCAGCAGCAAGGACAGCGTGTTGGCAGGCCCGGCCAGGCGCATGATCGCCTGGATCTCGGGGTAGGCCATGACCACGCCAATGCGGTTGATCGGCACTCCGAAGCGTCCGGAGGCGTTGGACAGGCGCAGGTCGCACAGGCAGGCCAGTTCCAGCCCGCCGCCGACGCACGCCCCCTCGATCGCGGCGACCACGGGCACCGGGCACGCGGCGACCAGGGTCAGGGCCCGGCGCATGATCTCGTCGTAGGCCTGGGCCTGCTCGGGGGTGGCGCGCACGGTATCGAACTCGTTGATGTCGGCTCCGGCGGCGAAGGCCTTGCCGCCGGCTCCGCGCACCACGACCGCGCGCACCGGCCCCTCGGGGGCGAGCTGGGCCGCCAGGGCCTCGAAAACATCGCCCAGGGCGGCCCACATGGGCAGATCCAGGGCGTTGAGGCGTTCGGGGCGGTTCAGGCGCACGGTGGCCACCGCCCCATCGATCACCAGGGCGATCGGGGCCGAAAAGGGCTGGGGCAGGGGAGAAGCCTTGGAGTCGGAGTCGGTCATGGGCTTTGCCTGTCAACAAGAATGGGGCAGGTGTTGTGACGGGGCCGTTTTACCGGTAAACAGCCCCGGTCGGAAGGGCGTGCCGGGGTTGTCTCGCGGCAATGCGGCAAGGTCCTTCCGGGACTGGCATGCCAGCTCCCCCGTTGCACTTCTGATGGAAGGCCGTTTTGCTCATGGATACCCGCGCCCTTGCCGATGCCGACGCCGCCCGCGCCGTCGCCAGCATCCTTCTTGAAATCGGGGCCGTTAATTTTCGCCCGCACGAACCCTACATGCTGACCGCGGGGTGGGCCAGTCCCGTCTATATCGATTGCCGGCGGGTCATTGGCTTTCCCCGGGCCCGGCGCCGGGTGACCGAACTGGCGACCGCCAAGATCCAGCGCGCCGTTGGCTGCGAAAGCCTGGACGCGGTGGCGGGCGGCGAGACGGCCGGCATTCCCTATGCCGCGTGGCTGGCCGACAGCATGGCCCTGCCCATGACCTACGTGCGCAAGAAGCCCAAGGGCTTCGGCCGCATGGCCCAGATCGAAGGCGCCCTGACCGAGGGCCAGCGCGTGCTTCTGGTCGAGGACCTGACCACCGACGGCGGCTCGAAGCTGACCTTCGCCGAGGCCCTGCGCACCGCCGGCGCCCGGGTGGATCATGCCTTCGTGCTGTTCTTCTACGGCGTGTTTCCCGGCGCCCTCAAGAGCCTGGCCGACAAGGGAATCTCGTTGCACTGGCTGGCCACCTGGCACGACGTGCTGATGGTCGCCGAGGAAACCCGTGCCTTCCCGGCGGAAAGCATCGCCGGCGTGCGGGCGTTCCTGTCCGATCCCGTGGGCTGGTCCAAGGCCCATGGCGGGCGCGGGCTTGAGCCGCGCGAGTAGCAGGGCAGGCCAGACACTTCCTTCCGGGCCTGGGGAGTCGGTTTCCCCGGCCCGGATGCCGGCGCGAAGCTCCCCATTTTCGGGGAGCTTCGCGTGTCACGGGACCAGGAACACCGCCGCCAGGCCCAGGAAGGCGAAGAAGCCGATCATGTCGGTGATGGCGGTCAGGAACACCGAGCTGGCCACCGCCGGATCAACCCGCAGCCGCTGCAAGGCAAGCGGGATGGCGATGCCCGACAGGCCGGCCACGGTCAGGTTGATGACCACGGCGGCGGCAATGACGTAGCCGATATCGGTGCGTCCGAACCAGACCCAGGCGATCAACCCCACGACCACGGCCAGGATCAGGCCGTTGAGCACGCCGACCAGCATTTCCTTGCCCAGGATGCGCCACGAGTTGGCCGGCGTCAGTTCCTTGGTCGCGAGCGAGCGCACGGCCACGGTCAGCGCCTGGGTGCCGGCGTTGCCGCCGATCGAGCTGACGATGGGCATCAAGATGGCAAGCGCCACGATGCTTTGCAGCGTGCTTTCAAACAGGCCGATGACCAGCGACGCGAGGCTCGCGGTGATCAGGTTGACGCCCAGCCACGACACCCGCGCCTTCACCGTGTCGATGATCGCCCGGTACAAGTCGACCTCGGCGACACCGGCCAGGCGCAGCATGTCGTCCTCGGCCTCCTCGTCAATCACGTCGATGATGTCGTCCACCGTGACCCGTCCGACCAGCCGGCCCGAGGCATCGACCACCGGGGCCGACATCAGGTCGCGGTCGCGGAACAGGCGGGCGACCTCTTCCTGGTCGGCGGTGGTGCGAATCAAGGGGATGTCGGTGTCCATGATGTCGCGCAGGCGCTGGACGCGCTGGCGGCGCAGCATGACCGACAAGCGGACCTGTCCCACCGGGCGGTGACGGGGGTCAACCACGTACAGGGCGTCGAAGTCCTCGGGCAGGCGGGTGGCGGCGCGCAGGTAGTCGATGGTTTCGCCCACCGTCCAGTAGGCGGGCACCGCGACCAGTTCGCGCTGCATCAGGCGCCCGGCCGAATACTCGGGCAGCGACAGGCCTTGCTCGATCAAGGCGCGCAGGTCGGCGGGCAGGCGTTCCATGACCGGGGCCCGCTCGGCCTCGTCCAGCTGGGCCACGACGTACAGGGCGTCGTCCGAGTCCAGCTCGACCAGGGCCGAGGCCAGATCCTGATAGCCCAGCGTCGCGATCACCTCATCGCGCACGTAGTCGTTCAGTTCGTGCAGGATCTCGGCGTTGAACTCGGGTTTGAGCAAGGTCACCAGGGCCCGGCGCTCGTCGGGCGGCAGGTTTTCGATCAGATCCGCCTGGTCGGCGTAGTGCAGGGGCAAGACAAGCTCGCGCACCTTTTCCGTCTGGCCCTCGTCCAGGGCGGTGCGAATCTCGTCGATGATGTCGGGCAGCAGGCCGAAGGAGTCCCCGGGTTGAGCCGCCTCGTTATGGAGGGACTCGCGCTCGCCAAGGCTGATCATGGGCGCGTCCTTCTCTCGCAAGGGTCATGGAGGCAAGAGGCCGTGGCAGCCTGGCGCCGGTCGACGGCAGGGGCCAGGGCAATGAAAAGGCCCGCCGGACATGTCGGCGGGCCTTTTATATAATGGTGCGGTCGAGAAGACTCGAACTTCCACGGCCTTTCGGCCACAGCGACCTCAACGCTGCGCGTCTACCAATTCCGCCACGACCGCATCGTGGACTTCAGGTCCCGGTCAGGGGGGCCAGCGGTGTTTCCGGTTGGGCCCTGCCGAGGGCGGATGAGATACCAAAGCCCGTTGGGGTCGGCAAGACGGATTTTTGATGAACGCGTATTTTTTTTCAAAGCCCCCCGGGGCGAAGCGGGGGAGGGGGGTGCGGGGCAATCGGCTGAAGCCCTGGATGCCCTTGGAAGAGGGTTCCTCAA
>NZ_BJZO01000048.1 GCF_007992075.1 Pararhodospirillum oryzae | reverse complement strand
TCATCAGTTCCGACCGTTGGTATGAGAACCGAGATCGCTCCCTTGAAAACGGAAACCGTCGTGGTCCGCTGGATCCTGGGCGCCGTTCTCACCCTTCAGATCGCTGTTTTCCTCAAGCTGTTCGTGGCGTGAGAGGGGTGGGGCGGGGTCTTGTCCTCCCCTCATGCCCCTTTTTCATGAGCGCGGCGCGCACGCGCGCTCATGGGGAGTCGCACACGGCCGAAAACAACGCCGCCGGCGTGCCGCCCGCGACCCACTCGGGCGCCAGGGGCAGGCCGGTGTCGTCGAAGGCGGTTTGCGGGGTGATGGCGGTCCAGCGGTGCCCGGCGCAGTCGATCAGGCGGTCGGCGATGACCGGGTCGGGCGTCGCGCGTTCGACGAACAGCACGCTGGCCCAGCGCAAGGCGGGGTGGTCTTGATGGCGGCGCACCGTGCGGCGATCGACCAGGGCCAGGCCCTCGGTGCGCGGCACGAGAAGCGTCCAGGGTTCCCAGGCGGTGGCGGCGCGCGTGCGCTCGATCACCACCACGCTGGCGGGCAGGGCGCCGACCACCCGGGGCGCCCAGGCGTAGCGGGTCCAGATCGCGAAGGACAGCATGGCAAGACCCGCGCCGGCCAGCAGCAGGGCCAGGGGGGCCCGTCGTCCCGCCAGGCGAAAGGCGATCAGCAGCACCCCGGCGGTCATGGCGCCAAAGGCAAGGGTTCCCAGGAGTTCGAAGCCGACCATGGAGTCCTCTTGAGGTGGGGCTTGCGGGGTTACGACAGCAGGGCCGCCAGCCGGGCCGGGCGGTCGCGCGACAGGGCGTCGGCCTGGGCCAGCATCAGCTCGGCCGTGGCCAGCGCGTCGCTGAGCGCGTTGTGGGCCGGGTAGCGCGGCAGGCCCCGGCGCGCCCGGATGCGGCCCAGGCGCAAGCTGCCCGGGGCCAGGGGCTGATCGGGGCCGCCAAGCTGGCGGTATTCCAGGGCCATGGTGTCCACGAACGGCATTTCCAGGGGTTGGCCATACAGGCGCCGGCACGCGCGGCTGAGGAAAAACCGCTCCATGTGGGCGTGATGGGCCACGGGCACCCGTCCGGCCAGGGCCTGGAGCACGACCGGCAGCACCTGGCTCAGACGCGGCGCGTTTTCCAGGTGGCCATCCAGAATGCCGTGGATGACCGCCGTTTCCTCGGGCACCGGTCGGCGCGGGCGCACAAGGTGGTAGCCCGCCTCGGCCAGGCGCACCCGGCCCTCGATGATGGGCACGTAGCCGATCGACAGGATTTCATCGGTTTCGGCATCCAGGCCCGTGGCCTCGATATCCAAGGCCAGGTACTCGACGGCCGGCCAGGGGGTGGCCGGGCGGGGGCACGGGGCGCGGTAATAGGCGCGCAAGGGGCCGCGCGGGCTGCGCATCCCCAGCCACAGCCGGCGCAGGTCCATGCCGAACACGTGGCGCCACAAGGGTTCAAGCCGCACGGCGCAGGCGTCGATCAGGGGGCGGGGCGGTCGCGGCGGCGTTGCGTCGTCCTCCCGGGCCCGGATCAGGGCATCCTCGTGGGCCTGCTCCCAGGCGTCGCGGCCGGCTTCGGGCGGAAGGGGCGGGGGCATCAGAAGCGCCCGAGCTGGTAGGTGTGGGCCAGCGCCGATTGCATGGTCTTGACCACGGAAAAGGCATCCTTGAGATGGGCGCGCTCGAACGACGACAGGCTGTCGGGGGCGACATAGTTATCGACCGGCTGCCCGTCCTGGATCTGGCGGACCTGATGACGCAGGCGGATGAACCCGAGAAAGGCCAGGGCCTCGCGCAGGTTGGCGGCGCCCTCGGCGCTGAGCGATCCCGCCTCGGCGCACGCCTTCAGGCGGTCCTGGGTGTTGACGGCCCGCACCCCGGCCGCCAGCGCGTGCACCCGGGCCAGATCGATGATCGGCACCACCCCGGTATGCTTGAGATCCAGCCGGTTCGCGTTGCTGCCGCCCCGGACCAAAACCAGATTGCGAAAGAAGCCCAGCGGCGGCTGGTGGGTCAGGGCGTTGCCGGCCATCAGGGCCTGGAAAACGCGCGATCCCCGGGCCTGCTCCAGCACCGGGGTCTGCAACGCCCCAAACAGGGCGGCCGGTCCGGCCACGGGGCGAAGGTCGAAGAAAATGCTGGCCAGCATCAGGGCCTTGGGCTCGGGTTCGTCGATCCAGCCCTGGAAAAGCTGGCGCCAGCGCGCCAGCGGCAGGCGCCAGGGCGCCGCCATGGCCATGGTTCCCCCGGGGCAATGGGCGTAGCCGCACAGGGCCAGGCCATCGCACACCCGCCGGGTGAAGGCGGTGAAATAGGCGCCATGGGCGGCTTCGTCGTAGGCGTCGTCAAGGATCAGGCAATTATCCTGATCGGAAAGGGCGGTCTGTTCATGGCGGGCCTGCGAGCCGGCGGCGGCCCAGACATAGGGAACCGGGGCCGGTCCCAGGGCCTTTTCCGCGAGTCGGACCAGGCGCGTGGTCGCGGCGTCGGTGAGGGTGGAGACAATATGCCCCACGTTGTGGGCGCTGGCTCCGGAGTCGACCAGGGAGCGCACCAGGTCGGGCAGGGCGCTCAGCACCGCGCGCATGCCCTCGGCGGTTTCCTGCTTGTGCAGGTCCCCCACCAGGTAAACGGCGGAAGTTGCCTGGGTTTTGATCAGGTTGGTGGTGGTCAGGCACCCGGCCAGGGTGGCGCCCCGCATCACCGGCAAGTGGCGGATGTTGTGGCGCGACATCATCAGCAAGGCGTCGAAGGCCGACGCGCTCGCATCGATGCCAACCGGGTGCTTGCTCATGACCCGGGAAAGGGGCGTGGCCATGCCCAGGCCGTCGGCCACCACCCGGTTTCTAAGGTCGCGATCGGTGAAAATCCCCACCAGCCGGTTGTCCTCGGTCACCAGGATGCAGCTGACCCGCTCATCGCGCATCAGCCGGGCCGCGTCGCGCACGCCAGCCTCGGGGCCCAGGGTGACGGGCGCGCGTCCCAGCATGGTTTCCACGCGCACGGTCATGAGGCCCAGGGCCGGGTCGGCCTGGCCGGCGGGGCTGGTGGCGGGAAGGCGGCCGCCGATCTGGGGGGCGAAGTAGTAGTCGATCTGCCGGTGCGCCTGGCGCAACCGGGCGAAACGCTCGGCGGGCAGCAGGTAAAGAAGGCTGTCCTCGATGGCGTGGCTGTGGTTCAGGGCCAGGCCGTCGTGCATCAGGGCGCGCACGCCAAAGCATTCCCCCTCTCCCAGGCGGGCGAGAAGTTCCCCCTGGGGGTCGCGGGTCTCCACGGCGCCCGTGCGCACGATGTACAGGAAACGGGCGCGATCGCCCGGAACGAGCAAGGGGGTCCCGCGCCGGGCGTAGCGGATTTCAAGGGCTTGGGCGATCTCCCCCAGCACCTCGACCGCAAGCAGGTCGAACGGATGGACGCCAGCCAGGAAGTCGCGGATTTCGATCAGCTCGACATCCATGCCGCTCTTCCCTCCGGAGCGCGAGGGCGTTAGCCCGGGCCGCGCAGCAGCGCGTCGATATCGTCCTGGCCCATGGCTGCCCCGGTGTGCTGCGGGCCGTTGAGCAGGGCCTGATCCTCGGGCCGGTCGCCCACGGCGGCGACGTGGGTGGGAGGGAGCGGCGCCGGTGTATCCTCGGGCGGCGGGGCGCCGGCCAGGAGGGCCGGGTTAACGGAAAAGGTGGCGAGCATGGCGCCCACCCGTTCCTCGATGTTCTTCAAGGTCCGCACCACCTTGGTGATGCGCTGGCCGGTGATGTCCTGGAACGCGCACGCTTCGTAGATGCGGGTGACCGCGCCGTTCAGGATCTCGGTGTCGGCTGGCGACAGCCGTTCCCCAAGCCCTTCCAGGGCCTCGACGCAGTCCATGATGTCCTCGGTCGCGCTTTCGGTGGCCTGGACGATGGCGTCCAGTTCGTCGGCGGCGGTGGGAATGAACCGCTCCTGGATATCCTGGGGGCGCAAGGCGACCAGGTCGCGCCGGGCCGTGTCGATGTAGTCGGCCAGGGCCCGGATTTCATCGACCAGCCGCAGGCCGCCCAGGAAATCAGAGGCGCGTCCGGTCGAGGAGTCCGGCGTGGGCGCCGGTCCGGGAACGCCGGTCGGCGAAAAACCTGTCATGACCCTTTTCTCCACCCTTGGGGAAGCCTGGGCGTGTTCCGTCGGGATCGGCCCGCCGAAAGAAACCGGAAGAAACAGACCCCCCCAAAAAACCTGACCTCGACTCGGCTGCCAAGGAGCGTCGCGCCGCCCGATGGGGAGCCCGGGGGGCAGGGACAAGGAGCCGAACCGGTCAACGCAAACCGTCAAACCCGACCGATCCGCCTTCCCCCCTGGTCGGGGGGAAGGGCAGGGATCCGGGGAGACGGAACGGTTTCCAGCAAGGCCGATCGGGTGCGTTGTCAGAATTCGCCGATGACGCTTTGCATCTTGGCCTTGAGGGTTTCCGCGTTGAACGGCTTGACGATGTAGTTGGACACGCCCGCTTCCTTGGCCGCGATGACGTTTTCCGACTTGGATTCCGCCGTGACCATGATGAAGGGCATGCTCTTCAGCTTGGCATCCGCCCGGACCTCGCGCAGCAACTGAAGGCCGGTCATGGGTTCCATGTTCCAGTCGGAAATGACCAGGCCGTAATCCCCGGTGGCGCGCAGCATTTGAAGCGCGGCACTTCCATCCATGGCCTCGTCGATGTTGTTGAAGCCGAGCTGGCGCAGAAGGTTGCGGATAATGCGCAGCATCGTCTTGTAGTCATCGACGATCAGGATCTTCATATTCATATCTACGGCCATGCGTCACCCCTAACATTCAGTTTCCAGGCGCCTCTGGACTGGTCGGATCGGTTGCCGAAGTCTGTCCAAACCCCGTGAGGGTCGGGCTTCCGCCTTCCAATCCCTCCTAGATAGCCCAAAACACAAGCGTTGGCAAAGGACGTGAAGACGTTCTGTTCGCTTGGTGTCTTATCCCGGAGCGCCTTGCGCGGGATCGACGGGCATGCGTTTGCGGGCGAGTTCCTGCGTCACTTCCCGGGCCCGCGCCGGATCCATGTTGGCCAGGATCGCCGCCGAGCTGCGTTCCTTCATCAGCATGAAGATGTCCACGATCAGGGGCATTTCCATGTCGTTGAAAATGACAGCCGCTTCCTTGGGCTTCATGGCCTTGTAAATGTTCACCAGCATATCCAGCCGGGCCTGTTCCTGGGCATCGCGCTGCTTGAGCAGGGCCTGGATCGAGGCTTCGAGGGTTTTCATCTCGGCGATTTTCTTATCAATCCGTCCCTCGGCGGCGCGCAGCATCGCCTCGCGCTGATCCATTTCGTGGGCCTGGGATTCGAGCTGCTGGCGCCGTTCGGACAGGCGTTGCAGCAAATCAAGCTCCGACTGGGTAAACGTGGAGGGCGCCTCGCGCCCCAGCGGGTCGGGGGCGGGCGTGGCATCGGCCGCCGGAGCCGGAGCCGAGGCGGCCGGATCCGAAGACGCCGGGGTTCCCGCCGCCGGGGCTGGCGCCGCCGGGGTTCCCGCCGCCGGGGCGGGGGGGGCGGGCGTCGGCGTGCCGCCGGCCGCGGGGGTTGCCTGGGCCAGGGCGCTGGCATGCCCCACCTCCAGGGTGCGCATTTGTTCGACCCCGTTCCAGACCGCTCCCAGACGCACCGAAAGCATCAGGACGGCCAGAAAGATCAAGACCGGCAAAAGCCTGATTCTTGGCAAGGCGGACATGATCCCTCCGTTTTCCGACCCGTTCCGGAGCCGGGTTTAGCGCACCGATTGAAGGGCTCGCAACAACTCCCTTTCGGCTTCGGAACGTTCGTCCTCCACCTCCAGGTCCAGGTCCAGCGGTTCCTCGTCGTCTTCGTACCCCCGAACAGGCAGGGGCGCCGGCAGGGCGCTTCCCCGTCCGTCGGCCCGCGCCGGGCGCGGACGAGGACGAGCCTGCGCCAGACGATCGTCGTAGTCCGAAGCCGCGCCGTCAAGACGGTCTGTTGTCCGAAGGTCTACGTGGGCTTCGACCGCGCGCGCGTCAACCGCTCGCGGATCGGGGCGGACCGGATCACGCGCGGCCGGCTTGCCCTCGCCGCCCCGGGCCGACCGCACCGCCGTTTCCAGGCGGGTGGCCATGCCGTCCGCCCGTTCGACCATGTAGGCGAGATCGTCGCGCAGGGTGCGGGCCTTGGACACGCTGTCATCCAGGGCCCGCCCGGCTTCCTCGGCGGTCTTGCGCAGGCGCGGGATGCCGGCCTCGGCCCGGGCGGTTGCCTCGTTGAAGGTCGTGATGATGCGCGCCATCTCGTCGCGATTGCGTCGCAGATCCTTCAATTGACGGGACAGCAACACCGCGTAGCCGATGAAGACCAGAAGCAGGACGATGATGGTGCCGTCAAGCAGAAGTTGGAGTGGCATGGTTCAGGACTTGGCTCGATGATGCTTGTTGTCGACTCGGATGGCGATGTTCTGGCCTTTGCGCCCCATCTTTCCCTCGAACATCGGCACGTCGCCGCAGCGCAATTGAACCGTGGAATCCGGCGTGGCGTTGAACATGATTTGAGAGCCCACCCGAAGATTCAAGATGCGGTTCAGGGGCATGTTGATTTCATCCAGGATGGCCTCCATTTCGACCTCGGTGGACCACATTTCCTCGGCCAGGTGAGTTTCCCAAATACTATCGCGGCCGAATTTCTCACCCATGAACATCTGCAACAGCAGCTCGCGCACGGGTTCAAGGGTCGCGTAGGGAATCAACATGTCCAGCCGCCCGCCGCGATCTTCCATGTCGATGCGCAGCTTGGCGACGATGGCCGCGTTGGAGGGCCGCGAGATGGTGGCGAACCGGGGGTTGGTTTCCAGCCGGTCGAAGCGGAACGTCACCGGCGACAGGGGGTCGAACGCCGCCGACAAATCGGCCAGGACCACGTGCACCAGGCGCTCCACCAGGTTGCGTTCGATGGTGGTGTAGGGGCGACCTTCGATGCGCATGGCCGCCGTGCCCCGCCGGCCGCCCAGCAGCACGTCGACGATGGAATAAATCATCGAGGAGTCGATGGTCAGGAGGCCGTAGTTATCCCATTCCTCCGCCTTGAAGACCGAGAGCATGGCGGGCAGGGGAATCGAGTTCAGATAGTCACCGAAGCGATAGGACTGAATGTTGTCAAGCGAGACTTCAACGTTATCGCTGGTGAAATTACGAAGCGATGTGGACATCATGCGGACCAGGCGGTCGAAGACCACTTCCAGCATCGGCAGGCGTTCGTAGGACACCAAGGCGGTGGAAATGATCGCCTGGATACCCGACTTGTCCTCGCCCCGATCGTCGTTTTCCTGGAACCCCAGCAGGCTGTCGATTTCCTCCTGGTTCAGGACGCGGGTCGGCTCGCCGGGCATGCGTCCCCCGCCGCCACCGCCTTCCTGGCCCAGCATGGCTTCCCACTCGGCGGCCCCGCCCGCGTCGCCCTCGCCCTCGCCGCCGCCCTCGGCGCCATCCTTGTTCATCATGGCTTCCCATTCGGCCATCATGGCCTTCTCGTCCTCGGCCGAGACTTCCTTGGCGGGATCTTCGCTTGCGGGCACCATGGGTCGCGTTTCCTTCGCGCTTCCGGCCGGACGAGGAGCCGGCGAGGGGACCAGGGAGAGGGCGGCTTCAGGGGGGCGGCCCCCCTGAAGGACTGGCGGGGGGCCTTTCCCCCCGCCCGTGGCTCACTGGATCAGCATTTCCTTGAACAGCACGTCTTGAACCCGGGCCGGCGCGGCGGCGTTGTTGACCCGGATCAACAATTCTTCCTGGATGCGGTACATGCCGGCGGTTCCCTGCAAGTCCTCCAGCCGCAACTCGCGCAGGAAGGAAATGAAATCATCCTGGATGCGGGGCATCATGGCTTCGATGATCGGAACATCCTCGCGCCGCGCCAGCTGCAGCGACAGCCGCATCTGAAGGTAGGAGCGCCGGCGTCCCGACGAATTGAGATCGACCACGATCTGGTCCAGGTCGTAGAACACCGGTCCGCCCGCCGTGGCGCCCGACGTTTCGCCCGCGCCGCCCCCATGTCCCCCGCCCTGGTCTCCTCCCGCCGGGGCATCGTGGCCGCCCTCGGCGCTGGCGCTGGCGCTGGCGGTTTCGTCGCCGCCGCCGAGCAGGGGATCCATCAGGCCCGCGAAATACGCCCCGGCCAGGGCCCCGATCACCAGGAGCAAGGGCAGCAGGATGATCAAGATCAGTTTCTTCTTGCCGCCGCCCTTGCCGCCGCCGGCGCCTTTTCCCGTCTCGACCTCGTCAAGATCCTCTTCAAGATCGTCATCGGCCATGGCGTCTGGGTGCTCCCCTGCGCGGCCCGGCGGGCGTGCGGGCCTGACTCGTTACATGCGAAAGACCGGAAGCGTCGGATCGACGGGGATCCGGCTTGTCCGGTCGGACTCCTCGTTCGGGCGAGAGCAGGCGCGGGGTCGATGCCCTTCCTGCCAGCCCGGATCATACTCTAGGCTACCCCTTCTTAAGAAGTCATGAAACACCTTGCGTCATACTGGCGTCCGCGCTAGCCGTGGTCGGACTCTTTTGCCGGGCAGACCTCGACCGGCGCCGGGCCGCCACGGCGATCAATGCCTTGGAAAACAAGGAAACGGAGCTGTGGCACGCCACGTGCTTGGTTTTTGGTGACGTGCGTTTGGCCCTTGGGCCGGCAGAGCATGGATGGAACCCGATGGAAAACACATCGTACATCGCCTTGTCCCGCCAGATGGCCCTGTGGCGCAAGATGGACATGGTGGCCAATAACCTGGCCAACATGAACACTGGTGGGTACAAGGGGGAAAACGCCCTGTTTTCCGAGTACCTTGTCCCGACCCGGGACACCGAAACCCGGTTGCCGGACAAGCTGGCCTATACCCAGGACTTCGGGTCCTACCGTGATCTGTCCCCGGGTCCCGTCGCGCAGACCGGGAACGCGCTTGATTTCGCGATCGAGGGCGATGGATACTTTGAAATCGATGATCCGGCGGGTCCGATGTACACCCGCGATGGTCGCTTTACCTTGAACGCCGATGGCATGATCGTCACCGATCTGGGCCAGGCGCTGATGGACACCAACGGCCGCCCCCTGGTGGTGGCGCCGACCGAAACCCAGATCTCGGTGACGGCGGACGGCACCGTTTCCACCGAGAACGGGACGATCGGCAAGATTCGCCTGATGACCTTCGACGACCCCCAGGCCATGCAGCGGGTCAGTGGGGGACTGTACGACAGCGGCGGCCAGACCGCCCGCGCGGTCGAGACCCCTCAGATTCGCCAGGGCATGGTGGAAGGCTCGAACGTCAACCCCATGCTTGAAATGACCACGATGATCGACGTCCAGCGTGCCTACGAAGCGACCACGCGAATCCTGGAACAAGAGAACGAACGCCAGCAGCGGGCGTATGACGTGCTCTCCGGGGCGAAGACCTGAACGGCCGGCGGCCTTGCGCAAGAAGGAATAGAAAGCCATGCGATCCTTGAACATCGGCGCGACCGGCATGCTGGCGCAGCAGACCAACGTCGAGGTCATTTCCAACAACATCGCCAACATGAACACCACGGCGTACACTCGACGCCGGGCCGAGTTCCACGACCTTCTGTACCAAAACATGCGCCGGGCGGGCTCGCCCTCGTCGGACACCGGCACCATCGTGCCCACCGGCGTGCAGCTGGGCCTGGGCGTCAAAACCGCCGCCGTCTATCGCATCACCGAGCAAGGCAGCCTGACCAGCACCGACAACTCGCTGGATCTGGCCTTGCAGGGCCAGGGATATTTCCAGATCGACCTGCCCACCGGGGAAACCGCCTATACCCGTGATGGCTCGTTCCAGCTCTCGCCCGACGGCGAGGTGGTGACCCACGACGGCTACCGGGTGCAAGGGCTGTCGGCGATTCCCGCGAACGCGGTTGAAATCGCGGTCAACCCCACGGGCGAGGTGAATTACAAGCTCGACGGCCAGACCACCATGGCCTCGGCCGGTCAGATCACCACCGCCATCTTCGCCAACGAGGCCGGTCTCAACGCCATCGGCGACAACCTTTTCCTGGAAACACCGGCTTCCGGCAACCCGACCACCGGCACGCCGGGCTCGGCCGGTTTCGGTACCGTCTTGCAAGGTTTTCTTGAAACGTCCAATGTAAACGTGGTGTCGGAAATCACGGACCTGATCAGCGCGCAGCGTGCCTACGAGATGAACTCGAAGGTCATCACCACCTCTGATGAAATGATGTCGACCCTGACGCGCATGAAGTAGGTCCTGCTCGCAGTTTTGCCTGGAGGAGGCCGCCGCCATGTCCCGTTTCGTGTCCCGTGTCTGGAGCCGGCGGTGCCTTGGCGCCGTGCTGGTGGCCGCGACGGCGGGGCTGGGAGGTCCTTTGGGCCGGGCGGCCGAGGCGCCTGCGAATCTGGTTCCCCCCCAGCCCACCTTGATGGCGCCGCCCCGGGCGGATACGCCGGTCGGGATGCGAAACGGGCCGGCCGAGTCGCTTGCGCTGGCCCCGGGCGAGATCGAGTTGCGCCGCGCGATCGAGGTGAACGGGCCGTTCGTCACCCTGGGGGATTTGTTCGAGGGCGTGGGACCGCTGGCCGGGGTGGCCGTGGCCCGGGCCCCGCGCCCCGGACGTTCGGCCACCCTCGACACCGAGTGGCTGGAACAAGCCGCCCAGGCCAACGGGCTTGCATGGGCACCGCGGGGCCCCTTCGACCAGACGGTGGTGACCCGGCCCGGAGTGACCGTGCCCCTGGAGGCGATCGAGGCCACCTTGCGCCCGGTCATGGCCAACCTGGGGGCCCCGGACAGCATGACCATGGAAATCACCACGGCGCGGTCGTCGTTGAGCGTGCCACCGGGGGAGCCCTATACCATCCGCGTCACCGAGGAGACCTTTGATCCCGTGACGCGGCGTTTCTCGGCGGTGCTGGAGGCGCCGGCCGGGGCGCCCGACGCCCAGCGGGTGACGGTGGCGGGGCGGTTCAACGAAACGCGCGAGGTGCCGGTGCTGCTGCGCCGCCTGGGGCGCGAGGAAACCATCCGGGCCGAGGATCTCACCACGATGCGGGTGCGCGCCGATACCCTGCCGCCCGACGTGATCACGGACGCGGCCGATCTGGTGGGAATGGAAACGCGCTCGGTGGCCCGCGACGGTCAGCCGTTGCGCCGGGCCGACGTGGTGCGGCCGGTGTTATTGCGGAAGGATACCCTGGTGACCATGGAATTGCGCATGCCGGGCATGATTTTGAGCGCGCGCGGGCGAGCCCTGGAGGCCGGGGGCATGGGGGACATGGTGCGGGTTGCCAACCTGACCTCCCGTCAGGTGGTGATGGCCGAGGTGGTGGGACCCAACCGGGTGGTGGTGGCGCCGCCCCCGGTCGCGGTCCGGCCGCAGACCGCCAGTCGCTGAAAGGACGCCAAGCGATGACTTCTCCCTCTTTCTGGCGGATGGGTGGGCGGTTGTTGGGGGTTGCCCTGGCCGTGAGCGCCCTGGCCGGGTGCAACACCATCAAGCGCTTGTCGGAAATCGGCGATGCGCCGCGCATGACCCAGGTGGAAAACCCCACCCTTCGCGCCGATTACAAGCCCGTCAGCATGCCCATGCCGGCCCCGGTGGTGGCGCAGCCCAGCCCCAACAGCTTGTGGAAGCCGGGCGCGCGGGCGTTCTTCAAGGACCAGCGCGCCGGCGAGGTGGGCGACATCCTGACCGTGATCGTGGATATCGCCGACGAGCAGGCCACCCTTTCCAGCGACCTGGGGCGCAAGCGCTCCAACTCGGAAAGCGCCGACCTGACCTCGTTCCTGGGCTACGAGGGCAAGCTGTCCAAGATTTTTCCCAACGAGATCGACCCCGCCAACCTGACCTCGTTCGGGTCCAGCGGTGACCATTCCGGCTCGGGGGCGATTTCCCGATCCGAAACCGTGCGCATGCGCCTCGCGGCGGTCATCATCCAGGTGTTGCCGAATGGCAATCTGGTGCTGTCGGGCAAGCAGGAAGTCCGGGTCAATGGGGAATTGCGCGAGCTGAACGTGACCGGGGTGATCCGGCCCGAGGATATTCGCTCGGATAACACGATCTATTGGCACCAGATCGCGGAAGCGCGGATTTCCTATGGCGGTCGGGGCACGGTGTCCGACATGACCGAACCGCGCTACGGGCAGCAGGTCTACGACGTGCTGTTCCCGTTCTGACCGGTCCCCGGGCTCCGGGGGATCAGGAAAACGCCCGCCCTGGCACGGCGGGCGTTGTTTTTTGTCGGGGGACGCGTTTTCTCGGGGAGGGCGCGGGGCGGGGCTGGCGGCGCCCGTCCTGGCGGTGTCAGTCCTGGCGATGGGTGCGTTCGCGCCGCTCGTGGCGTTCCTGGGCTTCCAGGGACAACACCGCGATCGGGCGGGCCTCCAGGCGGCGCAGGCCGATGGGTTCGCCGGTTTCCAGGCAGTAGCCGTAGGAACCATCCTCCAGCCGGCCCAGGGCCGCGTCGATCTTGGCGATCAGCTTGCGGGCGCGGTCACGGGTGCGCAGCTCCAGGGCCCGGTTGGTTTCCGTGGTGGCGCGATCGGCGATGTCGGGTTCCTGGATGCCGCCGTCTTGCAGGCTTTCCAAGGTTTCCTCGGCCTCGCGCAGCAGGTCGCTTTTCCACTCCAGGAGCTTGGCGCGGAAATAGGCCCGCTGCCGATCATTCATGAACGGCTCGTCGTCGGTCGGATGATAGTCCGGCGGAAGGGAAACGGCCATCCCATGCACCCCAGGCTGTGAACGTCACCAAGATACCCGACGCGACCGGCTTGGCGGTCGGACGCGGGCGGAATATAGGGGCAGACGGGCAGGGCCGCAAGGCTCTTCGCGGTGGCAATTTCTCGCATTTCCAAGCCTTTACGGGAAAGCGCGCAAAAGAAGGCCGGTTTTTGGCGGTCTGGTTGGGCTCTCAGGGCCGGTCGAGCTTGGCGCGTTCCACTTCCGCGCGCAACTCGATGGCGTCCAGAAGGCTGGAAAGACGCGGGTCGGGGGGGGCTTCCTCCAGGGCGGCGCGCGCGCGCAGCGACTGGGCCAGATCGTCGAGGACGGCGACGGGAATCGCGCCGTCAAGCATCGCCAGGCGCAGCCGGTCAAGGTCGTCGAGGACCTGGGTCCCCCAGGCGGTGCCCTGACGGCGGGCCTCGCGTTCGGAGGGCGCGGGGCTGGCGTCGACCTCCTGCAAGGCCAGCAGGCCTTCCACGCCGCTCAGGGGCGCGGTTCCCTCGACGGGAGTCGAGTCGGCATCCAGGCCCAGGACACTACGCAGGGCACGGTCGAAGGCGCCACGCTCGCTCTTGCCGGCCCGGTCGGTTTTGCGCGGCGCCGGTTTGTCGCCGGGCCGGATGCCTCCGATTCGCATGCGCCCTCTCCTTCGCGCGGGATGGCCCAGGGATCGGGCCCACTGTAGCCGTGCCCGTCCCCCCCGAAAAGGGAGAATCCCTTGCCGGTCGCCCCGGCAGAATCTGCCGCTTCGGGAAGGCAGGGGGCCGGGAGGGAAGCGCGCACCCCTTGCCGTTGTCTCGGGTTTTACGCTGGCATGGAGTTCGCATATAAATAAAGGCACCGGCATGTCCGGCGCTCCCCCCGACGCACAAGCGCGTCCCGTCGGGGTGGGGTCTGCCCCACGAGGCGCGAGGCAACGGAGATCGGTCATGGGAGTCCTGGGCACGTTCTTTCACCAGTTGTCCCGGGCTGGCGTTCGCCAGATGGCCCGGGCTGGTCGGATGGCCGTGGGGCTGGCGTTCCTCCTGGTGCTGGCGGGAACGGCCGAGGCGGCCTCGCGGATCAAGGACATCGCCGACTTCGAGGGCGTGCGTGAAAACATCCTCATCGGCTATGGCCTGGTGGTGGGGCTCAAGGGGACCGGCGACGACTTGGGCAATGTGTCGTTCACCAAGGAATCCCTGATCGGCATGCTGGAGCGCATGGGGGTCAACACCCGCGAGGGCAAGCTGGATCCCAAGAACGTCGCCGCCGTCATGGTGACGGGCACCTTGCCGCCGTTCGGGCGCCAGGGCTCGCGCATCGACGTGACCGTGAGCGCCCTGGGCGACGCCGATAGTCTGCTGGGGGGCTCCTTGCTGGTCACGCCCCTGATCGGCGCCGATGGCGAAGTCTACGCCGTGGCCCAGGGGCAGGTGCAGGTGGGGGGCTTCTCGGCCAAGGGCCAGGCGACCACCGTGGAAAAAGGCGTGGTCACCGCCGGGCGCATTCCCAATGGCGCCGTGGTCGAGCAGGAAGTGCCTTTTGACCTGTCCAGCATGGAAAGCATCAAGATCGCGCTGCGCAATCCGGATTTCACCACGGCCCGGCGCATCACCCAGGCCATCAACGCCTACCTGGGCACGGAAATGGCCCGGCCCCTGGATCCGGGAACGGTGATGGTGCGGGTCGGCGGGCGCTATGACGGCAACGTGGTCGGCCTGCTGACCGACATCGAGCAGTTGATGGTCCAGCCCGACATGATGGCGCGGGTGGTCATCGACGAGTCGACCGGGACCATCGTGATCGGCGAGAACGTGCGCATCAATACCGTGGCCATCGCCCAGGGCGGGCTCACGGTGCGCATCACCGAGACGCCCCAGGTCTCGCAGCCGGCGCCGTTCAGCACCACGGGGGCCACCACCGTGGTCCCGCGCACCGACATCCAGGTGGACGAGGGCAAGGATAAACGTCTGGCGGTGGTGGATTCGGGGGTGAACCTGCAAGACCTGGTCAACAGTCTGAACGCGCTGGGCGTGGGGCCGCGCGACATGATTTCCATTTTGCAGGCGATCAAGGCGGCGGGCGCCTTGCAGGCCGAGATCGAGGTGTTGTGATGAGCGACGCGGTGACCGGCAGCGCCATGGCCGCGCTGGAACAATCCATTGCCCGCCGGCTGAACGCCCAGGGCGCCAGCGCGCGAACCCCGGTTGCCCCCGGGGTCGACGCGACGGGCGCCAGCGCGGACGAGAGCGAGGGCCAGACTCCGGCCGAGGCCAAGGCGATGAAATCCGCCAAGGATTTCGAGTCGTTCTTTATTGCCCAGATGCTGCAGCCGATGTTCGAGGGCCTGAGCACCGAAGCGCCGTTTGGCGGCGGCCACGCCGAAGAGGTGTGGCGTTCGCTGATGGTGGATGAATACGGCAAGATGATCTCGCGCGCGGGTGGGATCGGCGTCACCGATCAGGTGATGGCCTTCATGCTGAAAAACCAGGAGGGCTAGGCCATGCGCACGCCCGAGCCCGGTGCCCGTCGTTCCTCGCCCTTCGCGCGGCGTCCCGGTGCCAGCACCGGAGCCCCGGCGCCGGCCGGGGCCACGCCGGAGTCGGGGACCTTGGTCCCGCCGGGGACCTCGGTCCCGCCGGACGCTTCGGCTGCTCCGGTCGTGCCGGCCGCCCCGACTCCGGCGCCGCCGGCTTCCCCGCCCGCGTCCTCCTCCCCGGCGGAAGGGGGGGGCAGCGCCGCGCCCGCCGCCGGCCTGCGTCGTTCGGCCTTCGCGACCCGTCGGACTCCGGAGGCAGGGGCAACGACGCCGGCCGCTCCCAACGCGGGGCCCGGGGCGGGAGCCTCGACGGCCGCGTCTCCCACCGAGGCCGGGCAGGCGGACGGAACCACTCCCGCCCCAACCGCTTCGGGATCGAGGGTTCGCGGCTTGCATGAACGCCTGACCGAGTTCGGGACGGCGGCGCGCGCGGCCGTGTTGCCCCAGCGCCCGCGTCCCGTGCGCGAACCAACCCCGGTTCCGCCATTGCCCAAGGTGGCCCCGGGCAGCCTGCCGCCCAAGGTCGAAACCCTGCTGAGCGCGATTACCCAACTGGTCGAGATCCTGACCGCCGAGAACGACGCCTTGCGCCGCTACGATGTCGAGGCCGTGAAGGCTCTCACGCCGCGCAAGATCAAGAGCACCCGCTTTTACCAGGAACAGATGGTGGGCGTGCACGGCAACCCCCGGATGCTGCTGGATCTGTCGGAGGAACACCGCGCCGTGCTGCGCGAGGCGGGGGCGACCCTGGACGCCCTGGCCCAGGAAAATGGCCGGCGCTTGAAGGCGAACATCGAGGCGGGCAAGCGCCTGATGAAGGGCGTGGTCGAGGCAGTGCGCGAGCAGGAACGCGAGCGCGCCACCCGCTACGCTCCCGACGGCACCATGGACGGCGAGCCCATGGATGCCCAACGGAAATCGGTGACGTACAACAAAACGCTGTAGCTTTTGCGATTGGGTTTCCGGGGGCCGCGCGGGAGACGCCCCCCGGCGTCTGGTTAAGGCACGCGACGCCGCCGGCGTCTGGTTAAGAAATGACAAGCCCCGGCAAGGCCGGCTGCGTTTATCGGGAGGAGCCCGACCATGAGTTTGAACCTGACCCTCACGACCGCCGTCAGTGGCCTGCAAACAGCCCAGAAGGGGCTGAATGTGGTGTCCAACAACCTGATGAACGTCAACACGGTTGGCTACACCCGCAAGACCTTCTCTCCCGAAAGCGTGGTGCTGAACGGGGCCGGGGCGGGGGTGCAGACCGGGGGCATCATCCGGTCCGTGAACGAGTCCTTGAACCAGGAGGTGCGTTCGGAGTCGTCGCGGCTTTCTTATCTGAGCACGCAGCAGACCTATTACCAGCGCATGCAAGACCTGTTCGGCACCCCGGCGGCCAATACCTCGCTGAGCCACCGGATCACTGCCTTCGCCCAGCAGTTCGAGGCGCTGGCCCTGGAGCCCGATTCGTCCACCCAGCAGCTTTCGGTGGCGCGCACCGCCGAGAACCTGGCCGCCAAGTTCAACAGCCTGTCGCGCGAGCTTCAGGACATGCGCCTGAACGCCGAGCAGGACATTGCCCAGGCGGTGGACGACATCAACACCCACCTGCGCAACATCGACACGCTGAACAACGAAATCGCCCTCGGCACGGCCACGGGGACGGATGTCACCACCCAGAAGGACAAGCGCGATCAGGAACTGAAGTCGCTCAATGAACTGATCGAGGTGTCCAGCTTCGAGCGCAGCGGCGGCGGCCTGGTGATCTACACCAAGGCGGGCGTCAACCTGATGGACATCGAGCCGGTGACCGTGACGCACAGCGCGCTCAGCTCGATGACCGCGACCGAAAGCTACGCCGGCTCGGACGTGCTGGGGATCAAGGCCGGCGTCTTCGACGTGACGCCCGAACTGGCCGGCGGCAAGCTGGGCGCCCTGATCGAGATGCGCGACAACACCCTGGTCGATGCCCAGGCCCAGCTCGACGAGCTGGCGGTCAAGATGCGCGACACCTTGAACCAAGTGAACAACCGGGGCACCAGCTACCCCTCGGTGTCCAACACCTTTAACGGCACGACCAAGTTCATCGACCCCGCGGCGTCGACCATCACCCTGTCGGGCGGCGACACGGTGGTTGCCTTGTTCAATCCCGACGGCAGCGAGATGGCGAAGACCAACCTGTCCACCTTGATGGGCGGGGCAACGCAGACGGTCGGCAACACCATGACGGCGCTCAACAATTGGCTGAACACGGAATTTGGCACGGCGGCGGTGAATTATGTGACCCTCGACTCGCAGACCAACACCTATTCGATTGATCTCCAATCGAACACGGTGTCGCTGGCGTTTCGCGATCAGGCCTCAAGCACCGCAGGGGCCACCGCCCAGGACGTGAGCATCGGCTACAACGTCGACGGCCTCGGGGGCGTGGATCAGACGGTTTCCGGCTTTTCCAACTTCATGGGGTTCAACGACCTGTACGTGACCGACGGCAAGCAGTGGGTTTTCGATAGCGGGGTCAAGGCGGAAAACTGGCGGGCTAACGCCACCGGCACCCTGGTTTTTTCCGACGACACGGGCGCGAGCGGGACCTTGCCGGTGACCGCGAACATGACGCTGCAAGACATGGCCAAGGCCATTAATGCCGAGCCGACCTTGAGTGCTTTCGTGGAAGCGGAGGTGGTGCCGGAAGGCGATGGCTATCGCCTGCGGGTCAAGAACCGCGCCGGCAACGACATGGAGGTCTTCCAGCAAGGCGGCGCCGGGTCGTTGATGACCAACCTCGGGATGGGCGTTTCCAATGCCGGGGCCAGCGCGGCCCTGGAGGTGAACCCCAACGTGCTCAGCGACCCCACCCGCCTGTCGCGGGGCGCGGTGCTTTATAATCCCGACACCTCGGAATATTACCTCAGCGCGGGCGACAACACGACCGCCAACCAGATGGCGGCGGCGTTCCAGTCGAACGTGACCTTCACCAACGCGGGTGGCCTGACGGCGGGCCAGCGCACCTTGTCCGACTACGCGGCCTTGTCGCTGTCGCAAAACGCCAGCAACGCCTCGTCGGTGAAATCGGAGGCGTCGTATCAGGCCGATCTGGTCGACGCCCTGACCAGCAAGCAGGCCGAGGTCAGCGGCGTGAACATGGACGAGGAAATCTCGCAACTTTTGATCTGGGAGCAGATGTACAACGCGGCGGCCAAGGTGATTTCCGTGACGGCCGACATGCTTGACGTTCTCAACAGCATCATTCGCTAACGGAGGGCAGGACCATGGCCATCACCTCGGATCGCGTGGGCACGTTCGCCCAAAACAACTCCCTGACCAACCGCCTCATGGCTTCGCAAAAGCGGGTGGCGGATGCCAGCATTCAGTTCACCACCAAGATGCGCTCCCAGGATTACGCCGGGATTTCGTCCCAGTCGTTCCGCCTGGTCAGCATGGAAAACCAGGCCAACCGGCTTTCGGCGTTCAACACCTCCAACACCGTGGCCTATGCCCGGCTGCAAACCATGAGCACGTCGGTCGAGGCGGTGCAAAAGACCGTGAGCGATTTCCGCGACGCCCTGGGAGAACTGTCGGCCATCGACATGAGCCAACCCCTGACCGCCGAGGATCAAAGCAAGATCCAAGACGTGCAGAACCGTGCCTTCGAAGCCCTGAAAAGCATGGAATATTACCTGAATACCCAGGCCGATGGGCGCTATGTGTTCTCGGGCGGCAAGACAGACGTGGCCCCGATTTCCATCCCGTTTTCCACGCTGGAAGAGTTTCAGGCGGTCTACGACGGCACCACCGTGACCTACCCGCAGTCGCGCGCGTCCCATGTGGATAATACCCAGGTCGCGGCCAGCGGCGTGACCTTGGCGAACGGTCCGGCGCCGGCTCCCGCTACTATCACCGGTGCTGCCGGCACATTTAGCGCTCAGGCTTCCATTACCGGGTCGTGGACGGCGGCCAACCAGACACTTACCGGCGCTTCGGGACAGTTCTCTTCCGTCCAAGCGGGTACCCTGGTGCGTCTGGAAGACGGGTCCAGTAATCACTATTTCGCGACCGTGGACAGCGTGGCCACCGACGGCTCGTCGGTGACGTTCAAGGCCGACCCCGACCTGGGCACCGCCACCTACACCACCATGTCGTTCCCCAAGTTCGCGCCCGGCCAGATTACCCTGACCGGAGCGGGTGCCAACAACGGCACGTACACGGTGACCGATATCGCCGCCGATGGCTCGTCGATCACTCTGGGCTCACCCCTTCCCAGCCCAGGCGGCCCCACTATCGACGTCAACGTCGCCCCCAAGATCTACTACCAGGGCGACGACATGACCTATCAGCAGCGCCTGGACGACACCCGGACCATTACCATGGGGGTCAACGCCAAGGATCCGGCGTTTGAAAAGGCGATCCGCGCCATGGGCATGATCGCGCAGGGCGACCTGGACGTGGGCGACAAGTCCGGCCGGGTGGCCGAGGCCATGAACCTGTTGTCGGATGCCCTGGACCACTCGGATGCCGTCAACCCCGACGAAGGGCGCTCGGATATTGGCGACGTCGCGCAGTTGATCGGGCTGAACGCCAGCACGGTCAAAACCACGATGAACGAACAAAAGGAATATCAGTCGTTCCTTCTCACCCGCTCGTCGGACATTGAGGGCATCGATTCCACCGAGGCGGCGGCCATCTTGAACGCGGAATACAATGCCTTGGAAACCTCGTATGCCGCGTTCGCGCGCATCAGCCAGCTTTCGCTGACGAAGTACATCTAGGTTTCATGAACGGAGGTCTGGAGGCCCCGCCTCCAGACGGGGGCGTGGGGGCCCGTGGCCCCCACAAAAGGCGCCAGCCTTGAAAGGCCCCGGGCTCGGTCAAGGGCGCATCAGGCGCGGCAGCCGTCCCAGCGCCTGGGTCCCCCGGGCATGGGTCGTCAGCAGGTCCTTGAGGGGAGCCAGCCGGTTGACACTGGCAAGGCCCAGGCGGCGCGCGCGGGTCAGCACCGGATGAGTGTTCGAGAACAGGCGCACCAGTCCGTCGGTGAGGGCCAGCATCAAGGCCGTGTCGGGCCGGCGCCAGGCGCTGTAGGCCTCGGTCAGGGCCGGGGCCCCCGGATCCTGGCCCAGGCGGTGGGCATCGATCAGCAGTTCGGCCAGGGCGGCCACGTCGCGCAGGCCGAAATTGAAGCCCTGACCGGCCACCGGGTGCATGCCATGCCCCGCGTCGCCCACCAGGGCCAGGCGCGTGTCGGCCAGCCGGTGCGCGAGGTGGAGGGCCAGCGGGAAAGCCTGCGGCCGTCCCACGGGGGTGATGTCGCCCAGGAACTCGCCCACCCGCTGCGCCAGCTCGGCCTGGTACACGGCCGGATCGGCGGCCAGCAGGCCGGGGACCAGGGCCGCGCGCTCGCTCCATACGATCAGCGAGTGGTTTCCGGGCAGGGGCAAGGTGGCGAAGGGGCCGCCGGGCAGGAACAGTTCAACCGCCAGACCGTCGTGCGATTCCTCGTGCGCGATGGTCTGCACGATCGCGGTCTGGTCATAGGCGCGGGCGCGGGTGCCGATTCCGGCCAGGGCGCGCACCTGTGAACCGCGTCCGTCGGCGCCCACGACCAGGGCCGCGTCCACCCGCTCGCCATCGTCAAGGGTGGCGGTGACCCGGTAGGGGCCGCGCTCCAGGGTGCTCAGGCGGGCCGGGGCGCGCACGGTGGCGGCCGCGAGGGTGGCCAGGCGGTCGGCAAGGGCCACGCGCACCGAGCGGTTTTCCACCATGTGGCCCAGGGCGCCAATGCCCCCGAAATCGAGCACCAGCGGCGAGAAGGCGTCGCAGACCCGTATATCGGTGATGGCCTGGCTGGAGGGTTCCAACGCCGGCCACAGCCCGGCGCGATCAAGCAAAATCCGGCTGCCCTCGGCCAGGGCGGACCAGCGGCCATCCAGGGCGGGATCCAGGCGTTCGGGGGGCGGGCTGGCATCGATCACCACCACCCGCACCCCGTGGCTGGCCAACAGGCAGGCCAGGGTACCGCCGACCAGACCGCAGCCGACAATCAAGACATCGGTGGAGGGCATGGGGCGGCTCCTTGTGCAAGGACGGGGACGGGCGGACGGCGAGGAAGAAGGGTCAGGACGACGGCACCTCGGGGGCGTCGGCCGGCGCCAGGGCCGGGGCGGCATCCAGAACGCGGGCTTCGTCCACCAGCATGATGGGAATGCCGTCGCGAATGGGGAAGGCCAGGCCGCCGACGTCGTCGATCAGTTCCTGGGCGGCGGCGTCGTAGCGCAAGGGGTTCTGCGAGCCGGGGGCGACCAGCAGGTCAAGCAGCTTGGGATCGGTGGGGCGCTGGGACGCGGTCATCGGCGAATTCCTTGTGGTCGGCGGCCACCCGGAGGGCGGCGGCGGGGAAACGGGAAAAAAGGATCCCAGGGAGGGCGGGGCGCGCCCCCTCCTGAAACGAAGCGGTGCCCTATTGGGTCGAGCCTCCGGTTATTGGCGAGGCCGCGCCGATGCGCAACAGGCTGGTCAACAAATTGGCGCGATCGGTGTGGGTTTCCGCTTCCAGCAGGGCCTGCTTTTCGCGCGGCTCGAAGGGGCAGGCCATGGCCAGCGACGTCACCAGCGCCGCCTGCGGCACGTCGCGCAGGGCTTTCCAGTCGAACGACAGGCCATTGGCGTCGGCATAGGTGCGCAACACCGACAAAAAGGCGGTGGGGTCGGTGGCCAGAACCGCCGGAGGGGGATTGAGGTCGTCGGCGTAGGGGCCGTACTCGGCCTCGAACCGGCGATAGCCGTGCACCTCCTCGTGTTCGGCCCCCAGGCGCAGCCGGCACACGCCCACCAGGGTAATGCCCAGGCGGCCGTCCTCGGTTTCAATGAACGAGATGATGCGCCCCAGGCAGGCCACCGAGTACAGCGGCGCGGGGTCCGCGTCGGGCTGGCGGGGCTGGGCCATGGCCAGCAACCGCCCATGACCCAGGGCATCCAGGGTCATGGCCAGGTAGCGCGGCTCGAAGATGTTAAGTGGCAAATGACCGCCGGGCAGCAGCAGGGCCCCGCTCAGGGGGAAGACCGGCACGACCTTGGGCAGGTCGTCGAAACGGGGCTGGAAGAAGTGGGTGCTCATGGATCGACGACACTCCCGCCACCAGGGGGGACGGCCCGGGCAGGCCCCGGGCCGGGGGGGGACGGCCCGGGCAGGCCCCGGGCCGGGGACTGAAAGGAGCCGGTCAGGCAAACAGGATCGACGACAGGCGCCGGCGGCCTTGCACCGTGGCCGGATGGGTCGGCCCCAGGGCTTCCCAGAACTTCAGCAGCTGCTGGCGGGCGGCGGCGTCGTTCCAGGTGCGATCCCTGCGGATCGACTCCAGCAACTGCTCGCCCGCTCCCTCGGGATCGCCCGCCCCGAACAGGGCCAGGGCCAGGTCCAGGCGGGCCTGGTGATCGTCCGGGTTGGCGTCAACCTGGGCTTGCAGGCGCCTGACATCGGCGCTGGCTCCGGCGGTCTGGTCGGCCAGCTCCAAGGTGGCGCGCACGGCGGCGATGTCGGCGTGGTTGGCCAGGGCCGGAGGCAGCTCGGCCAGGGCCTCGCGCACCGCCTCGACATCGCCCAGGGCCATCTGGCAGCGCAAGATGCCAGCCATCGCGCCCCCGTGGGCGGGATCCAGGGTCAGGGCCTGCTGGAAAAGGTCAATGGCGTCGTCCACCGCGCCTTCGTCGAGGAAGGCCTGGGCCTGGGCCAGCAGGTCTTCCAGGGCGGCGCCGGTATCGCCAGCCAGGCGTTCGACAAAGGTCTTGATCTGACTTTCCGGCAGCGCCCCCATGAAGCCGTCCACGGGCTTGCCGTCCAGGAAGGCATAGACGGTGGGAATGGACTGGATGCGGAACTGGCCGGCCAGGGCCTGGTTCTCGTCCACATTGATCTTGACCATGCGCACCGCGCCATTCATGCGGGTGACCGCGCGTTCCAGGGCCGGGCCCAGGGTCTTGCACGGACCGCACCACGGCGCCCAGAAATCGACGATGACCGGGCCTTGCCGGCTGGCCTCGATCACGTCGGTGACAAACTGGGCGGTCGAGGACTCGATGACCAGCGGCGGCGCGAACCCTTGGGGCTTGGGCGGCTGGGCGGGGGCGTGCGCGTCGAAGATCGAAGGCATCAGGGGACGGTTCCTTGCTTGGAGAGCGCTCGACAAACACGGGCTGGGAAATCTGCGCCCCGGCCCGGTCCTTATGTGTCGCGTTCGCGGGCCGGACGCAAGGGGGAGTGCCTTTCCCTCTCAACGCTTTGCCCGGAAGCCGGGCCACGGGCGTGCCCGCGGGCGGCGGCGGTCAATGGGGGGCGCTCGCGGCCGGGGCTGGCGGACGCAGGTATTGCGAAATATCAACGTCGTCCATCTGGTCGGGACGCAAGTAAGCCTCGCCATACTCGCGGTACACACCTGAACTCAAGAACAGCTCGAACACCTCGCGGTCCACGTGACGGTCCTTGACCATGAACGACAGGATCTTGACCGATTCCGACAGGGTCTTGGCCTTCTTGTAGGGGCGATCGGCGGCGGTCAGGGCCTCGAAGATATCGGCCAGCGCCATGATGCGGGCCGAAACCGACAACTTTTCCCCGGGCAGGCGGCGCGGATACCCGGTTCCGTCCATCTTTTCGTGATGGCAGCCGGCGATCTCCGGCATGTGGCCCAACTGGCGCGGCAGCGGCAGGCTGGACAGCATGATGATGGTCTGCACGATGTGCTCGTTGATCTTGAAGCGCTCTTCCTCGGTCAGGGTGCCGCGCCGGATGGTCAGGTTGTACAGCTCGCCAAAATTGAAGGCGTGCTCGGGGATCGTCATGTCGAAGCCCCAGGTGTTGCGCGGATCGTCCTTTTCCACCGGCGGGCGGCGGTTTCCCCAGGGCACGACGTGGTCGGGGCGATCGGCCAGCAACGGCACCTCGATCGGGGGATCCTGGCGGGGGATGCCCTCCAGCCGTTCTTCCTCGCCTTGCGACAGGCCCAGGCGGTCGTCGAAATACCGGGTCCAGCGGGTGGCGCCGATGGCCTTCAGGCGCTCGATGTCGCCATCGGCCATGAACTCGCCGCCCACGTTGGCGCGCGCGACAAAGGCGAAATCGTCGCGCAGCCGGGCCTGGCGGGTTTCCTTGGCGGCGCTCAGGGCGGCCGCGTCGCCTCCGGCCATCTGGGCCTTCAGGCACTCGATCTCGGCGTCCCGCCACAGCACTTCGAAGCGGGTGCGGATTTCGTGAACGCGGTTGTAAATGGTTTCCAGCTTGGTCGCCTTGTCGACCACGTATTCCGGGCTGGTGATCTTGCCGCAGTCGTGCAGCCACCCCGCCAGATTGAACTCGTAGCGTTCGTCCTCGTTCATGGAAAAATGGGAGAACGGCCCGTCGGTGGCCGCCACCGCCTTGGCCGCCAGCATGTTGGCCAGCTGCGGCACCCGGTCGCAGTGGCCGCTGGTGTAGGGCGACTTGGCGTCGATCGCGCCGGCCAGCAGCTTGATCAAGCTGTCGAGCAAGCGGCGCTGGGCGGCGATCAGCACCTGGTTGTCCAGGGCCACGGCGGCCTGGCTGGCCAGGGCCTCGATGATCTGCTGAATGTCGGCGGTGAAGGGGATCACGTTGCCGGCGCCATCCTGGGCGTTGATCAGCTGCAACACCCCGATCACCTCGTCCTTGTGATTGCGCAGCGGGATGGTCAGGAAGGACTTGGAGCGGTAGCCGGTGGTCTGATCGAACTTCTTGGTGCCGGAGAAATCGTAGTCGTGGGCTTCGTAGGCGTCGGCGATGTTGATGGTGCGCGCGTCCAGGAGGGCCGCCGTGCATACGTTGTGATAATTGGGTGCCTCGTCGGGAAGGTAAATATTGAGCGGCGGAAACGGGATCGGCTTGCCCGTGGTGCCGCCCAGGGCGACGTTGAGACTGTCGTTGCGCATGATGACAAAGCGCAGTTGGCGCATGTCGTCGGTGCGCAGGTACAAGGTGCCGCCATCGGCGTTGGTCAGGGACTTGGCTTCCAGCAAGATCCGCTCGACCAGAACATCGTGGTCGCGTTCCGCCGACAGGGCAATGCCGGCCTCGATCAGGCGGCGCAGGTGATCGCGCGAGCGGCCGGCCGGCGACGGCGGCCGGCGGGGGGGGCGGGGGGTGTTCACGGTTTCCGGGGCGCCCAGGGCGGGGTGGCACTCCGTTTCATCCTCGTCGCCCCACAGGGGGCGGGCGACGGGAAACGCTCCTGCCCCCTGGATGACTTCGCGAAGCCTGTCCGCCGTCCTCATGAGCAACCCCACCGGTTCAGCATCTGTGTCGGGGCCGGGCGGGGGGCGGGAGACAAAACCAGCCCCCTTCACAATCCCCGGCATGGAGCCGGTCAGAATCCCCGGCGACAAGCCGTCATCGTCGCAGATCTTGCCAGTCGGGTCCAGGGGAGCAGGGCTTTCCTTGACGAAAGGGGCAAGGGGTCGCTTAAGTGCCCTCCGGCCCTCGCCGTTTTCGCCCTTCCCCTGCGCCCGGGAGTGTCCCGGGGCGTGTTCCGTTCCGCCCGGAGGCCCCAATGCCCTTCGACAGCCTGCGCGAGTTCCTGACGCTTCTGGAGGCCCGAGGCCTTCTGACGCGGGTCAGCGCGCCCGTCTCGCCGGTTCTGGAGATGACCGAGATCCAGACCCGTCTGCTGGCCGAGCAAGGGCCGGCGGTGTTGTTTGAAAACCCGATCCGCCCCGATGGCACGCCCTACGCCATGCCGGTTCTGGTCAACCTGTTCGGCACGGTCGAGCGGGTGGCGCTGGGCATGGACCGCGAGCCCGGCCAACTGCGCGAGGTGGGCGAAACCCTGGCCTTCCTGAAACAGCCCGAGCCGCCGGCCGCCCTGCGCGACGCCTGGGAGCTGATGCCCCTGGTGCGCTCGGTCATGGCGATGAAGCCGCGCACCATCAGCCGCCCGCCGTGCCAGGAAGTCATCTGGCGCGGCGACGAGATCGACCTGGGCCGCCTGCCCATTCAAACCTGCTGGCCGGGCGAGCCCGCGCCCCTGATCACCTGGCCCCTGGTGGTGACCCGGGGGCCCCAGGCCGAGGGCCCCGGCGCGAAGCGCGAGGATGCCTTCAACCTGGGCATTTACCGGATGCAGGTCACCGGGCGCGATACCACCTTGATGCGCTGGCTCAAGCACCGGGGCGGCGCCCAGCACTGGCAGCGCTGGAAGGCCGCGAAGAACGAGCCCTTCCCGGCCGCCGTGGTCATCGGCGCCGATCCCGGCACCATCCTGGCCGCCGTCACCCCGGTGCCCGACACCTTGTCGGAATACCAGTTCGCCGGGCTGCTGCGCGGGCGCAAGGTGGAGCTGGCCGACTGCGTGAGCGTGCCCCTGAAGGTGCCGGCCACCGCCGAGATCGTTCTGGAAGGCCACGTGATGCTTGATGAATACGGCGACGAAGGGCCGTATGGCGATCACACCGGCTATTACAATGCGGTCGAGTCGTTCCCGGTGTTCCGGGTTTCGGCCGTGACCATGCGGCGCAACCCCATTTACCTGTCCACCTTCACCGGGCGCCCGCCCGACGAGCCCAGCGTGCTGGCCGAGGCGCTCAACGAGGTGTTCATCCCGCTTTTGATCCAGCAATTCCCTGAAATCGTGGACTTCTGGCTGCCGCCCGAGGGGTGCAGCTATCGTATCGCCGTGGTCAGCATGCGCAAGGCGTATCCCGGCCATGCCAAACGGGTGATGATGGGCGTGTGGTCCTTCCTGCGCCAATTCATGTATACCAAGTTCGTCATCGTGGTGGATGACGACGTCAATGCCCGTGACTGGAAGGACGTCATGTGGGCGATTTCCACCCGCATGGATCCGGCACGCGACATTACCGTGGTGACGGGCACGCCGATCGACTATCTCGATTTCGCCAGCCCCGAAAGCAGTCTGGGCGGCAAGATCGGAATGGACGCAACCAACAAGCTTCCTCCCGAAACCCATCGGGAATGGGGCGAGGTGTTGCGGATGACGGATGATGTCGTTGACCAGGTGACTCGCCGGTGGTCCCAGTATGGCCTGCCTGGGTCCGGGACGCCGATCTGGAAGTAGCCTGACGCGCTTTTGGTCCGTTCGCGCCGGACCCAAGGCGCGCGTATGCGCCTGTATTGATCAGAACCCGGGGGCGGAGGATCGGTTGAGGTCCTCCGCCCCCGGTCTTGGCGCGCGATCCCCGTTTTGTCCTTATCCCCCCTCGCCTTGAGGCACCCATGTCCGCTTATGACCTGTTGTTGTTCCTGCCGGCGGCCATTCTGATGGCCATCCCGATGGGGCCCAGCAATTTCCTGTGTTTTTCCAATGCCCTGAATCACGGGGCGGTGCCAGCGGGCGTGGCGGGCCTGGGGCGCGTCGCGGGTTTTGGCCTGCTGATCGTGCTGGCCGCCTTTGGCCTGGGCGCGGTGCTGGCCAAGGGCGCGTGGCTGTTGATCGCCATCAAGTGGTTTGGCGTGGCTTATCTGGCGTGGCTGGGCTGGCGGCTGTGGCGCGCGCCCACGCCCGATCTGGAAGCCGCCCGCGCCGGGGGCGGCACGGCTCCGCGCGTGTCCACGTGGGTGTTGATGCGCCGCGAGTTCACCACGGCGATCGTGAACCCCAAGGCCATTTTGTACTTCACCGCCGCCTTCCCCCAGTTCATCGGTCACGCCGACGACTTCACCACCCGTTTTCTGATCCTGGGGCTGGAATATCTGTTCTTTGAGTATCTGGTGTTGTGGCTGTACGCGGCCCTGGGCTCGGGCCTTGGCCGTTCCGGCCTGCTGACCGGCCTTCGTTCGTGGATCAACCGGGTGACCGGCATCAGCTTCTTCGGCTTCGCCGGCTGGATGGCCTCGTCGGGCTGATCCGCCGGGAGGGCTTGCGGACCAGCAGCCCGGGACAGGGCGGGAGTCCGGTGGGCTCCCGCGTTCCCTGGCCCCGGGCCCCTCATGCCATCAGGGCGGCCAGGGCGTCCGGGGTGGGCAGGGGGAGCGGGGTGATCGACAGCTCCTCCAGGAAGCGCTCCTCGTTGCGGGTCAGCGCCGCGTCGATCACGGCCCAGTGCGGGCCGCCCGAGCGCTTGAGGATCTGGCGGGCGTAGGTGCGCGACAACTGGTCGTCGAAGCGACAGCCCAGGAACAGGAAACCCCGGCCCTGGCGCCGTTCCTGGACCACGGGCGGAATCGGGGTCTGGATGTCGATTTCCGTCAGGGCCTCGACGTAGTCGCTGTCGCTGATCAGCAGGTTGCCGGCGGGCCAGATCGAGCCATGCGGCTTGTAGAGCACCGTGGGCCAGGAAGCGGGCGCGCTGTCGGGGGCGGGCTGGCCGTCGGGGGCGTGGGCCGTGAAAAAGGCCTCGGCGCGCAGGGCCTGGCGGTTGATGCCCTGGACCTGCCCCCACGACGGGGTGCTTGTCGCGTCCTGGCCCCGGATTTCGCCAAACGCGCGCGCCAGGGCGTCGTCGTACCACGAATCAACCACCAGGGGCAGGCCGGGCAGCCCGGCCAGCCAGCGGTGAAACGGCGCGACCGGCACCGGCTCCTTGAACAGGTCGGCCAGCACCCGATCCAGGGTCAGGCGATGGCGCTTCGTTTCAATGAACTGGGCCGAGGACCACAGGTTCCCCCGGATCCGGCCCGGCACCGCGACCTTGGCGTTCAAGGCCAGGGCCAGGTCGGTGGGGGTGGTGGGCACCGGGCAGGGAAGGGGTCCGGCGTCAAGCACCCCCGGGCCCAGATAGGGAATCAGGGCGCCGGCCCGGAGCTTGTCGGCCAGTGTCCCAAGAAGGGCCCGGGGGTCCGAGGAAAGTCCGGGGTCGGCGTTCATGATCAATCGTCTCCGCTTGAAAGTTTGCGGGCCTCCACGGTGATCGGCATCGGCGTGTCCGGGGAGCCCTCGGGCATTTGGAACGTCCATCCGTTGGCCAGGCGGATCCAGCCTCCCCACAGGGTTTCGTGTTCCATGGCGACAATCTTTTCCTCAAGATCCTTCTTCGCCACGTAGGCTTCGTATCCGTCGGGGCGTTTGCGGATGGTGATTTTCATGCGGGCTCCTCCACCAGTTCAAGTTCCTTGCGGCGCATGCCAACAAGACGGCCACTGTCGATGAAATCGATTCCATAAATATAATATCTTTGCAGGAATGTCCCGATGGAGCGCACGTATCCGACTTCTCCCTTGCGGATCAACACTTCGCCAACCTCGGCCCCGGGAAAGGTGCCATCGTTCTTGATGTGCTTGCGGGCGCGCACCTTGGTGCCATAGTCGAATTCCGGGTCATCGCCCAGTTCGTATTCGTCGGTCCAGGTGGCGGCGGGGGCATCGGTGGACATGGCGGTCACTCCGGATGGAGGGGGGGAGGGGTCGGCGAAACGGGCAGGGACGAGGGACGCGGGCGCCCCTCAACCGGTGTCAGAAGGTGGGGAAACAAGGGCGCGCAAGACGCTGCCCTGGCGGCGGACAGCGGCATGGGGCCGCCCGGGATTTCCGGGGCCCGCGCTTGCACCATCTCGCGCACCACGTCGTCGGGATCGTGGGCCAGCAAGCTCAGGTGGGCGGCGTCGATGCGCTCGGCCACGGTGTGGCGCACCCGCACATCGGGATCGCGGGCCAGGGGAGCCAGTTGCTCGGGGTCCAGGCGGGCGGCGACGTCCAGGCGCACCTCGGGGCTTTCGTCCCAGATCATGGTCGGCAGCCAGTCGGCGCCGATGCGTCGGGCGACCACGCGGCGCACCTCGGGGTCGGGGTCGTGCAGCATCAGCACCAGCATGCTGGGATTGATGCGCCGGGCCACGGTGGCGCGCACCGACGGGTCGGGGTCCTCGACCAGCGGCACCAGGTCGCCATCTTGCAGGCGTCCGGCCACCCCGATGCGCACCCGGGGATCAGGGTCGTCGCGCAGGCGCAGAACCTGGGTCCGGGGCAGGCGCTGGGTCACCGCCCAGCGCACATCCGGATCGGGATCGCTGATCAGGGCCGGCAACCGGAATACCGTGGCGCGGCGCGCCGCCTGGACACGGACCACGAACCAGGGATGATCCAGGTAGTCGTCGGAGAGGTCGGGGTTGCGGGCGAAAAACGCCTGCACCAGGGCGGCGCGATGATCGGTGACACATGCCCGTCCTTCGTCGCAAAGACCCAGGGCGTGGCGGTCGCGGTGGGGGCAGCCCTCGCAGGAAAAGGGGGTGCCGTGCCAGTCGTGGCGGGCCTGTGGTTCGTCTGCGCCGGTGGACTCCATGCCCCTTCCCCTTTCGGGATGGTTTCGTGAAGATGCACCGGGACCGGTCGGTCTCCCCCAAGCGCCGACCGGTCCCGGGACCCTGCGTTCCGGGTTAGGCCGGAACGCAGGCGTCGGCGGGGCAAACGGCGGCGCACTTGGGCGCGTCACCGTCGCATTCAGTGCACATCGACGCCTTGACGACGTAGGTGCTGCCCTTCATGGAAATGGCGGCATTGGGACATTCGAACTCGCACGCCCCGCAAGAGGTGCACGCGTTGGGATCGATCTTCAGGGCCATCGGTCGGTTGCTCCTTGAATTCCAAAATCAGGTCCGGACCCGCGCCGGCTTCTCGTGGCCGGGCTGGATCCGGCCCGGGTCAGGCCAGGGCCTGTTGTGGGCCGCCGAGGGTCCCGGCGGTCATCGCCTCCACCCAGGCGCCATACCAGGCCCCGATGGCGGGTTCGATGTAGTCAAGGGCGGCTTCCTCGCTGACGATCAGGCCGGCGTTTTCCAGGCCACGGCGCGGACCCGCCCCAATCTTGGCGGTCAGCACGGCGTTGACGCCCTCCAGCGCGGCCAGGATGTCGGGCATGGCGCCCTCGCGGCTGACGCCTCCCAGGCAATAGCGGTCGGGCAGGCGGCGCAGGCCCACGAAGCGCACCCCCCGGCTGTCCACCTCGTAGATCTGGAACTCCGTCACCTTGCCGAAGTGGGCATTGATGCGCCCGCCGCCCCGGGTGGTGACAGCCACCAGCCGCGAGGGCAGGGCCGGGGTGGTCTGGGCCAGCTCGGTTTCGGTCTGCAAGGCGGCGGCGCGGCGATCTGCGCGCTCCTGCTCGACAAAGGCCCGGTATTCCACCCGGCGGGTGGGATCGACGGTCACGGTTTCGGGAATGCGGTCCATCGAAAACTCCTGGCCCCGGTCCTCGCCCAGCAGGCCGATGGCGTCGGCGCGGCACTGGCGGCAGTGCTTCATCAGGCCCGCGCCGCCGCCCAGGCGGTCTTGCAGGGCCTTGAGCTCGGCGGGCGTCGGCCCGCGCTGCCCCGACAGGCCAAAGGCGGTCCCGTGGGCCGGGTCGCTGATCAGGGGCATGATGTTGTGCAGGAAGCCGCCCTTCTCGCGGACCACGCGGTTGACCTCGGGCAGGTGCTCGTCGTTGATCCCCGGCACCATGACCGAGTTGATCTTGACCAGGATGCCCCGCGCCACCAGCCCTTCCAGGCCTTCCATCTGGCGTTCCAGCAGGATTTGCGCCGCGTCGCGACCGTGGTAGCGCTTGCCCCGGAAGGCGACCCAGGCGTATAGCCCGGCGCCCACGTCGGGGTCCACCGCGTTCAAGGTGATGGTCACGTGGTCGATGTTGAGGCGCGAGAGCGCGTCAAGGTGATCGGGCAGGGCCAGGCCGTTGGTGGACAGGCAGAACTTCAGGTCGGGCAAAACGGCGTTGACCCGCTCGAAGGTTTCAAAGGTCTTGCGCCAGTCGGCCAGCGAATCCCCGGGCCCGGCGATGCCCAGCACGGAAAGCTGGGGCACGGCGTTGGACACCGCGATCACCTTGCGCGCCGCTTCCTCGGGGGTCAGGCGCTCGGAAACAACGCCCGGGCGGCTTTCGTTGGCGCAGTCATATTTACGATTGCAGTAGTTGCACTGGATGTTGCAGGCCGGGGCCACGGCGACGTGCATGCGCGCAAAGAAATGGTGCGCCTCTTCCGAGTAGCAGGGGTGATCCTTGATCTTGTCCCACACATGGGCCGGCACGTCGGCGGGCCGGGCGCCCCCCCCGCAACTGGCCCCACAGCCCGAGGGAGCGGGACGGGTGGCGGGATCACACGCGTCGGCCTCGGCGCGGACCGGGTCGGCCGGGGTCGCGACCGGCGACAAACCGGTGATGCTGTGAAGGGCGATAACCTGCCGCGATCCCATGCCGTTTCTCCTTGACCCGGGGCGCCGTGTGGGGGGCGACGCCAACGCCAAGGAGTAATGCAAGGCCGGTGCCAACTTGTTAAGTCATTGAAGAAAAAGAAATGTTGCCGGAGATGTCGGTGTCGGGTGTCGGACAATTGTCGGGATGGTGACAAAGGCCCGCCCGTTACCGGGGGGCGGGCTTGGGAAGCCAGAAGAGTTGATAGGCCTGCAGCACCCGGGTTTCGTCCGCCCACGGGTTCAGGGCCTTGAGCACCGCCACCGTGGTGTTTTCGCGCGCGGCGAAGGCGGCCAGGGTTTCGCCCTGGCGCGACATGGCCCGTTCGACCGGCAGGTCGGCCGAGCCGCCCACCTCGCGCGGGACCATGGTTTCATCGACGGTGCGCTGCAAGGTGGCGAGGTCGGCCAGCGCCCGCTCGCGCCCCTGTTCGGCGTCTTCCAGGCGTCGGGCCAAGGAGGCGCCGTCTTCCTCGGCCAGGGCGAGGGCGGCGCGCAGGCGTTCGCCGTCGCGTGACAGGGTTGCGATCTGGTGGCGCTGCTGGGTGACGGTGCGGACGGTCCACGCCCCTCCCACCACCACCGTTGCCGTCAGCAAGGTTATCGCCAGAGCCATGAGGGCCGTGGTCATGCGCATCGGGGGATCATCCTTTCCCATGGCGGGGGGAATCCCCCGTCAGGAGGATCCTAGAGTAATCCGAG
>NZ_BJZO01000047.1 GCF_007992075.1 Pararhodospirillum oryzae | reverse complement strand
TCATCAGTTCCGACCGTTGGTATTATTTTCAATATCCTGCCTGACATTCATCGCATTAATGCGCGCAACGCTTGCCCTGGACCTGTCAACAAAATGTTGACTCTCAGGTCACATGAATCATATGAAGATCATGAGTTCACTGCCGAGCGGCTTTGAACCTATCGAGGCTTCGGACGCTGAGCCAGCGTAGCGAATCAGCGTCCCCTTCCTTTTTCAGAGCGCATTGAGGCAGTCCTCCTTGGTCCACAACGGAGACCGGCGGATCTTGCCAATGCTGTTGTCAGCCTTGTAGCACGTCACGAAATTGGCCTTCAGCGTACCGTCGGTTTTCTTGCCGAGCTGGATCACGACGACGAAATCGCCGAAGACGACACTGACGCAGCGCGTCGCATCATAACGCCCCTTCTTTTTGTCCCATCCTTGGAACCGGTCCGCTGTCGGATCGGCGAGTGTCGCCGCGATCCAATCCATCCGCTCGGCGCGACTCTGAGACAGCGTCGTGTCTTTCACGCCATCCCGAAGCGTGCTCTCGAAGAAGGCGTGATCGAAACGCTCCTTTTTGAAGTAGACGCGAATGCCATCATGGGTTCTGATCTCCCCACGGCAATAGGTGGCCTCGAAATACTGGCGATAGTCGGCTTCGGTCGCCAACGTCAGGAGCGGAGGCATCACCATCCTCCCTCCAGGCGAATTTTGAAAATGTTGAACTTCTTCTCGGCGGCCCCGGTAGCCGTCAGCGGCCCGCATAGATCGAGACGCGCTTCCAGGAGTTTGACGAGTCTTTCCTTGGCCGAACCCGGCTTCAGCGTGTCATTCAAGCGGCTGCTGGCCGCCCCCAGCAGTACGTCACAGAGCTGCAAGAGGGCGACTTCGGGTGACGGCAGCGACTGGACATCGGTGACAATCGCCGATCTGTTGGCATAATCGAGACAGCGCTTCAGAACCCGGAGCCGAGTACGGTCTCTGTTGCTCTTCAGGTCGCAGAAAATGCGGTATTCGTTGAAATCAAAAATCCAGTGTTTCAGAAGCTGGTAATAGAACTTGTAGAAACCGAGCTCACCATCGCCATTGTGTAATGTCAGATTGACCTGGGTGCGATCCACTGCGATGCAGCGGAAGCGCATGTCCATGCCGTAGCTCATGAACAGATCGAGAAACTCGTGATAGAAATCGGCTTTGGCCGGCGAAATCCTGGTCCATTTCGCCTCACCCCATACGCCGTGGCGTTCGCGCAGGCGCCTGATTTTTTCCTTGACCTCCTCGCGCAGCTCAGCAGGCAGCCAAAGACTGCCGATCATCAGATAGCGCGCATGGGGCTTGGCCGAGGTGAACAGATCAGGATGGGCTTCGTCGCAATAGACCTCGAATTTCATAAGGGCCCTCCGACGTTCAGCGCGAGCGCAGCCAATGTATCGGCGTCGAAACGCTCGTCAATGCGCGACTCACCGGTGAGCGGTTTTTGTATTTTGACGTATCCGGGTTGAATGCCCGCCCCCAACGCCTCGCGCCCGTCTTGTCCCCTTGACTGTTGGGGTCTGGGGAGGCGCGGCCTCCCCAGGCGGGGGAGTGGGGGCGAAGGCCCCCACAGGCGAAGCCTTCACTCCCCCAAGCCCTGAGCGTTTACGCGTCGTCGCGGGTCATCTTGTCGATGCCCCAGATTTCGCGGGCGTAGGTGTGGATGGCGCGGTCCGATGAGAACTTGCCCATGCGGGCCACGTTCAAGATCGCCTTGCGCGTCCAGGTCTTTTCGTCGGTGTACAGGGCATCGACGGCGGCCTGGGCGTTCATGTAGCTGCGGAAGTCGGCCAGCACCAGGAAGACGTCGCCGCCATCCAGCAGGGCGTTGACCAGCGGATGATACCGGTCGGGCTGCTCGGTGCAGAAGAAGCCGTCGCGGATCATGTCAATGACGGTCTTCAGTTCCGGGTCGTTGTGGTAGATGTTCCAGGGATTGTACCCGGCCGCCTTGGTGCGGGCGACTTCCTCGGCGGTCTGACCGAAGATGAAGATGTTGTCTTCACCCACTTCCTCGCGAATTTCGATGTTGGCGCCGTCCAGGGTGCCGATGGTCAGGGCACCGTTCAGGGCGAACTTCATGTTGCCGGTGCCCGAGGCCTCGGTGCCGGCGGTCGAGATCTGTTCCGACAGGTCACAGCCCGGGATCAGGATTTCGGCGGTCGAGACATTGTAATTGGGCACGAAGGCCACGCGCAGCAGGCCGCGCACCGCCGGATCGTGGTTGATGGCGTCGGCCACGTCGTTGATCAGGCGAATAATCTTCTTGGCCATGAAGTAGCCGGGCGCCGCCTTGCCGCCGAAAATCACCGTGCGCGGCAGCAGGTCGGGCTTGCCCGAGGCGCGCAGGTGGTTGTAGCGGGCGATCACCTGCAAGATGTTCAGAAGCTGGCGCTTGTATTCGTGGATGCGCTTGATCTGGGTATCGAACAGGGTTTCGGGGCGCACGGCCACGCCACAGCGTTCGGCGATCAGGGCGGCGGCGCGGGTCTTGGCCTTGCGCTTGATGGCGCGGAAGCTGTCTTGGAACGCCGCGTCGTCGGCCAGGGCTTCCAGGTCGCGCAGGCGATCCAGATCGCTGACCCACGCCGGGCCGATGGCATCCGTGATCAGGGTGGCCAGGGGCGGGTTGGACTGCAGCAGCCAGCGCCGTTGCGTGATGCCGTTGGTGACGTTCACGAACTTGCCCGGATAGATCCGGTCGAAGTCGGGGAAGACACGCGAGCGCAGCAGCTCGGTGTGGAGCGCCGCCACGCCATTGACCCGGGCGCTGCCCACGACCGCGAGGTGGGCCATGCGCACCCGCCGGGTGGAATCGTCGATCAGCGACAGGCGGCGCACCATCTCCACGTCGCCCGGATAGGTGCGGCGGATTTCCTGCAAGAAAAAGTAGTTAATGCGGTAGATGATTTCCATGTGCCGGGGCAGCAGGGCTTCCATCAGGTCGATGGGCCACGTTTCCAGGGCCTCGGGCAGCAAGGTGTGGTTGGTGTAGGCAAAGGTGTTGCGGGTGATGTCCCAGGCGTCTTCCCAGTTCAACCCGTGCTGATCCATGAGGAGGCGCATCAACTCGGGCACCGCCAGGGCGGGATGGGTATCGTTGAGCTGGATAACCGTCTTTTCCGGGAACAGGCGCGGGTTCTTGTGAACCTTCAAGAAGCGGGCCAGGATGTCCTGCAACGAGGCCGAGACGAAGAAATACTCCTGCTTCAGGCGCAGTTCCTGCCCCATCAGCGTCGTGTCCATCGGGTAAAGCACCTTGGACAAGGTTTCGCTGACGGTCTTTTCCTTCACCGCCTCGATGTAGTTGCCTTCGTTGAAATAGCGCAGGTCGAAATCCTGGGTCGAGCGGGCCGACCACAAGCGCAGGTTCACCGAGATGGCGCCGCCGTAGCCGGTTTCCTTCAGGTCGTAGGCCTCGGCCACCACGTCGTCGGTATCGACCCAGCGGCAGCTTTCCCGGCCTTCCTCGTCGCGGAAGCACACGATCCGCCCGCCAAAGCGCACGGTATGGCTCACGTTGTGGCGCACGATCTCCCACGGGCTGCCGTTTTGCAGCCAGCTTTCCGGGTGCTCCACCTGCTGGCCGTTCTCGATTGTCTGCGAGAACATGCCGAACTCGTAGCGGATGCCATAGCCGTAGCCGGGATAGGCGTGGGTGGCCATGGAATCCAGGAAACACGCGGCCAGCCGTCCCAGGCCGCCGTTGCCGAGCGCGGCATCGCTTTCCTGCTCGGCGACCGTGTCCAGGTTCTGGCCCAGCTCGGCCAGGGCGGCGCGCACCTGCGGTTCGATGCCCAGGTCCAGCAGGTGCTTCATCAGGCGCCGGCCGGTGAGGAATTCCATCGACAGGTAGTAAACGCGCTTGACGTCCTGCCCGTACTGGCTGCGCGAGGTGCGCATGCCCTGTTCGCTCAGGTGACCGCGCAGCAGGCCGGCCAGGGCAAAGAACCAGTCGTGCGGTGTTGCTGATTCCGGATCGAAACCAACGTAGCGGACCATGGAGGCCAGCAGTCCCCGCTTGATCTGGTCAACATTCCTGAAGTCGATGCCTTCGTCCAGGTCGTTCAAGGTGCTGATCGACGCTTTCATGCCGGTCCCCCATGACTTGTCACATTTGGGTGCAAGACGCCCCTAGGTTCCGTAGCGTCTGCTTTTTGCCATCGTATTTCAAGGCGCGCGCGCGATCAGGGATTCGTAAAGACGAATGTACTCCATCGCGGAGCGGTTCCAGGTGAAGTCCCGGGCCATGCCGCGCCGGCGCACGGCCTCCAGGGCCGGTTTGTCGTGGTACAAGGCGATGGCCTGGCCCACGGCCCATTCCAGCGCATCGGTGAACGGATGCTCGAACACGATGCCGGTGCCGCCGTCGGGATGATCGAGCGGCACCACCGAGTCGGCCAGGCCGCCGGTCCGGCGCACCACCGGAATGGCCCCGTAGCGCAGGGCGTACAGCTGGGTCAGGCCGCACGGCTCGAAGCGCGACGGCACCAGCACGAAATCGGCGGCGCCCTGGATCAGGTGCGAGAGGTGTTCGTCGTAGCCGACATGGATGGCGACGTGGCCGGGGTGGCGGGCGGCGGCCCGGTTCAGTTCGTATTCGAAGTGCCGGTCCCCCGACCCCAGGATGGCCAGGAAGGCGCCGCCTTCGACCATGCGCGGGATGGCGCCCAAGATCAGGTCAATGCCCTTTTGCTCGACCATGCGGCTGACCAGGCCGAACAGGGGGCGGTCGTCGCTCAGGTCCAGGCCCATCTGGCGCTTGAGGGCCATCTTGTTCGCGTACTTGCCGGGGCCGGGGTCGGCGGGGTCGATGGGCGCGGCCAGGTTGGGGTCTTCAAGCGGGTTCCAGATGTCGGGATCGATGCCGTTCAGGATGCCCGAAACCGCGGGGCCGCGCAGGCGCAGCAGGCCATCCAGGCCCATGCCGCCCTCGGGCGTGCGGATTTCGGCCGCGTAGGTGGGGCTGACCGTGGTAATCGCCTGGGCATACTGGATGCCGGCCTTGAGCCCCGAGACCAGGCCGTGGTGTTCGAGCCCGTCAATGCCACGCATCCAGTGCGGCAGGCCGATCATGTCGAGGATCTCGGTGCCGAACAGCCCCATGTAATGGAGGTTGTGAATGGTGAACATCACCGGCGGGCGCGCCGCGCCCCAGGCTCGCAGGTAGGCCGGCACGAAGCCGGTCTGCCAGTCGTGGCAGTGCAGGACATCGGGACGCCAGTCGACCAGCCCGCCGCTCGCCCCCATCATCGCCGCGACCTTGGAGAGCAGGCCGAAACGACGGAAGTTGTCGGGCCAGTCGCAGCCCGGATAGATCATGTAGGGGTTGCCCGTGCGCTCGTACATCGGCTGACAGTCGAGCAGCCACAAGGGGCAGCCGGAATCGGGCATCTCGCCTTCGAGCAGGCGCGCCTCGCCCACGCCCAGCGGGTTGCCCAGCGCGATCGACCGCCCGCTGAGGCGTGCCCGGCTCATGGCGTCGGGATAGGCCGGCAACAAAATGCGGGCATCAATGCCCCGGGCGCGCAAGGCAACCGGCAAGGCTCCGGCCACGTCGCCCAGGCCTCCGGTCTTAACCAGCGGATAGGCTTCCGAGGTCACAAACAGCACGTTCATCAACGCCACACCCCCATGCGCCGGGGCTCCACCGCGCGTCCCCGGGTTTGATTCGGCCGATGGTACTGCCAAGATTTCCCCGCCGAGACAAGGGACAATCCTGTCTTTGTTTCGCGTGCGGACGGGGTGCCGCGCCACAATTCAATCATTTGCCCCCTGGGCATCCTCCCTGCAACCCTTATAAAAGGGATGCCACCCGTCTGAACCTGCTTCATGCCAACAAGGAACCTAACCCATGGATGAGATCACGGATTTCCATCTCGACATCAACCGGGCGCTGAGGGAGACGCTGGCCCTGGTCCTGGCGGGAGGACGTGGCTCGCGTTTGCATGACCTGACCAATCGGGAATCCAAGCCGGCGGTGCCCTTCGGCGGCAAGTACCGCATCATCGACTTTCCTCTTTCGAACTGCATGAACTCGGGCATCCGGCGGATGTGCGTGCTGACCCAGTATCGCGCGCACACCCTGATTCACCACATTCAAAGAGGCTGGGGCTTCCTGAAGGCCGAGATCGGGGAATTCGTCGAACTGTGGCCCGCCCAGCAGCAGACGAGCAAGGAATCGTGGTACCTGGGAACGGCCGACGCCGTGCATCAGAACCTGGAACTGATCCGGATGCACGATCCCAAGTACGTGCTGATCCTGGCTGGCGATCACATCTACAAGCAGGATTATTCCAAGCTCCTGGCCCAGCACATTGCCAGCGGCGCCGACTGCACCGTGGCCTGCGTGGATGTCCCGCGCGAGGAAGCAACGGGCTTTGGCTGCGTGGACGTGGACGACGAGGACACCATCATCGGCTTCCTGGAAAAGCCCGCCAAGCCGCCGTGCATTCCGGGCCATCCCGACCGCACCTTTGCCTCGATGGGCATTTACGTGTTCAACGCCGACTACCTTTACGAAATCCTGCGCATCGACGCCGATCAGGCCGACAGCCAGCACGACTTTGGCCGCGACATCATCCCGTCGCAGCTGGGCAAGGCCCGGATGAAGGCGCACCGTTTTACCCAGTCCTGCGTGTATTCCGTGGGCCGTCGCGAGCCGTATTGGCGCGACGTGGGCACGATTGATGCCTATTGGTCCGCGAACCTCGACCTGGTCAGCGTGACGCCGGCCCTGGATCTGTACGATACCGATTGGCCGATCTGGACCTATCAGATGCAGCGCCCGCCCGCGAAATTCGTGTTCGACACCGACGAGCGGCGCGGCATGGCGGTGGACAGCATGCTGTCGGCCGGCTGCATCGTGTCGGGAGGCAAGGTGAGCGGATCGTTGCTGTTCAACGACGTGCGGGTGAACTCGTTCAGCGAAGTTGTTGATACGGTCATTTTGCCGATGTGCGACGTGGGCCGTCATGCCCGCCTGACCAAATGCATCGTCGGCACCGGCTGCCGCATTCCCGAGGGACTCGTGGTGGGCGAGGATCCCGAGCTTGATGCCAAGCGTTTCTTCGTGTCCGACCAGGGTGTCACCCTGATTACCCCCGATCACCTGGCCCGGTTGTAGGGGCCCGTCTGCCCGTCTGACAGGCGCCTCTCCTGCCGTCTGCCCGCGTTGAAGGCGGGAAGAAGGCAAGGAGGCGCTTGCCAGGGGCGGGGGCGGGTGGCTAGGGTCGCAAACGGGGGGGCGAGGGAAGCCCGTCCACCGGTCTTGGAGGCCTTCTCGCCACGCCAGAGCCCGGGACCGGGAAAGGGACGAAAACATCGGGGGACCCTGCCGGATGAGTGCCGCCGCGTTACAGGTTGAGGATATTCATAAGTCGTTTGGTCGTCTGGAGGTTCTGCGCGGGATCTCGCTCAAGGCGCACGACGGCGATGTCATAGCCATTCTTGGTTCTTCCGGATCGGGGAAGAGCACCTTCCTGCGCTGCATCAACCTTCTGGAGCAGCCGGACCAAGGCGCCATCCAGTTGCGCGGCAAGCCGCTGGACCTGGTTCCCGATCGCCGGGGCAAGGGCCTCAATGCCCGCGACGCCCGCCAGCTGGCCGCCTTCCGGGCCCGAGTCGGCTTTGTGTTCCAGGGGTTCAACCTCTGGCCCCACCTGACCGTGCTGGGCAACGTCATGGAAGCCCCGGTGCACGTCAAGGGGCTGTCCCGGGCCGAGGCCCGCGAGCGCGGCCTGGCTCTCCTGGACAAGGTGGGCATTGCCGACAAGCGCGACAGCTATCCCTCGCACCTGTCGGGAGGACAGCAGCAGCGCGCCGCGATCGCGCGGGCGCTGGCCATGGATCCCGAGGTTATTTTGTTCGACGAGCCGACCAGCGCCCTGGATCCCGAACTGGTCGCCGAGGTTCTGGGCGTCATCCGCGCCCTGGCCGAGGAAGGCCGGACCATGCTGATCGTGACGCACGAAATGGGCTTTGCCCGCGAGGTGGCCTCCGAGGTGGTGTTCTTGCACCAGGGCCGCATCGAGGAACAGGGCCCGCCCTCCCAGATTTTCCATCAGCCGCGAACCGAACGGGCCCGCCAGTTCCTGGCCAAGCACCTCACCGGTGGCGCGTGACCGACCCAACGAGGAGACCGAGCACGATGACACTCAAGAAAACCGTTGCCACCCTGGCCGCGACCCTGGGCCTGCTCCTGGCCGCGCCCCTGAGCGGGGCGGCCTCGGCCAAGGCCGAAACCCTGCGCATCGCCACCGAGGGCGCCTTCCCTCCGTTCAACATGGTCGATGACCAGGGCCAGGCGCAGGGTTTCGACGTGGACATCGCGAAAGCCCTGTGCGCCGAGATGAACGCCCAGTGCGAGATCGTGACCCAGGACTGGGATGGCCTGATCCCCGGGCTCCTGGCGCACAAATTCGACGCCATCATCGCCTCGATGTCGATCACGCCCGAGCGTCAGCAAAGCGTGCTGTTCTCGGATCCGTATTATTACAACCAGTTTCATTTCGTGGGCGCGAAGGATCGCTCCTTCACCACCACCAAGGAAGGCCTTAAGGGCCTGACCATCGGCGCCCAGCGCGCCACCGTGTCGGCCCAGTGGCTGGCCGACAACCTGGCCGACGATGTGACGATCAAGTTGTACGACACGGCCGAGGAAGGCTACATGGACCTCACCGCCGGCCGTCTCGACCTGCTGCTGAACGACACCTATCCGACCTTCGACTGGCTGAAGTCGCCGGCCGGGCAGGGCTACGAGCTGAAGGGCGACTCGGTGATCAACGACGACAAGGTGGGCATCGCCATGCGCAAGGATGACACGGCGCTGGCGGCGGCCCTCAACAAGGCCCTGGCCGGGATCATCGAAAAGGGCGTGTACGCCGAGATCAACGCCAAGTATTTCCCCTTCAGCCTGCTGACCAAGCAGTAAGGGGCTTTCCCCCAGGGCGATCGGATGAACCGGTTGCCCTGGCGTTTTCGCGGTGCCCTCAGGCGCCGCGCGCGCCGGGTCTGGTCTCCCTCGGGACCGCCCGGCGTTTTTTTTGCAGGGGAGGGACGCGGTTCCGGCGGCTTTCCGCCCCGGTTCGGGAGCTTGGGGTGGCTTTTCGCGGGCCGGCCGGAGCGCTACAGTGGGAGCCAGCCCATAACCCAAGGAGCGGTCCATGACCTCCAATACGTTGCGCGACGCCGACCTGTCGTATGTCTTGCATCCCTACACCAATCTTGTCGCCCACGAGACCAAGGGACCCCTGATCGCCGTGCGCGGCGAGGGCGTGCGGATTTTCGATGAGAAGGGACAAGACTACATCGAAGGCATGGCCGGTTTGTGGTGCGCGTCTCTTGGCTTCAACGAACCCCGGCTGGTGGAGGCCGCGACGCGGCAAATGCAGACCCTGCCGTTTGCCCACATGTTCAATCACAAGTCGCACGGGCCCGGCATCGAACTGGCCCAGGCCCTGATCGAGCGCGCTCCGGTGCCGATGGCGCGGGCCTTTTTCGCGAATTCGGGCTCGGAAGCCAACGATACCGCGATCAAGATGATCTGGTACATGAACAACGCCCTGGGCCGGCCCGAGAAGAAAAAACTGATCGCGCGCAAGCGGGCCTACCATGGGGTGACGGTGGCGACCGCCAGCCTGACCAGCCTGCCCGCCAATCACCGCGATTTCGATCTGCCGATCGACCGCATCCTGCACACCGCCTGCCCCCACTATTACCGCGAGGCCCAGCCCGGCGAATCCGAGGACGCGTTTGCCCGCCGCCTGGCCGCCGAGCTGGAAGAGATGATCCTGGCCGAGGGCCCCGAAACGGTGGCCGCCTTCTTCGCCGAGCCGGTGATGGGCGCGGGGGGCGTGATCGTGCCGCCCGAAACCTATTTCCAGCACATCCAGGCGGTGTTGCAAAAGTACGACGTGCTGCTGGTCGCCGACGAAGTGATCTGCGGCTTTGGCCGCACCGGGCGTTACTGGGGCAGCCAGACCTTTGATATGAAACCCGATATCCTGACCTGCGCCAAGGCGCTGAGCAGTGCCTACCTGCCGATTTCCGCGGTGCTGGTCAACGAGCGCGTCTACGAGGCCCTGAAGTCCAATTCGGGCAAGATCGGCACGTTCGGCCACGGTTACACCTACTCGGCCCATCCGGTGGCGGCGGCGGTGGCCCTGGAAACCGTGCGTCTGTACGACGAGCGCGATATCCTGGGCAACGTGGCGACCAGCGGCGCGCGGATGCAAGCGCGCCTTCAGGCGCTGACGGCGCATCCCCTGGTGGGGCAGGCGCGGGGCGTGGGCCTGATCGGCGCCCTGGAACTGGTGGAGGACAAGGCGACCAAACGGGCCTTCGATCCCGCCCGCGCCGTGGCCCCCAAGGTGGTCGAGCGCGCCCAGGATCACGGCGTGATCTTGCGCGCCATGGCCGGCGACGCCATCGCCTTCAGCCCGCCCCTGATCATCTCGGAAGCCGAGGTGGATGAAATGATCGACCGCTTCACCCGCGCGCTTGACGAGGTGACGGCCGACCTGGGCGCGTGATCCCAAGTCCGCCACGGCCCGGCAAGGGGGCGGGGTTCTTGCCCACGGCCCCTTGCCAAACCGTCGCGGGCGGGGTAAAGACGCGCCATCACGCACGCGGGGCTCGCGGCCCCCTGGACGGTTGTTCAGGGTGGCCTTCCGGTGTCGGCTCATTCCAGGGCCGGTTCACTTTCCCCGCGGAGGTTCAACCGGAAAAATCAGGATTTCCGTGTCATGACGATGCCCACCTTCACCATGCGTCAGCTGATCGAGTCTGGCTGCCACTTTGGTCACAACACCCGTCGTTGGAACCCGAAGATGGCGCCGTTCCTCTATGGTCAGCGCGACAACGTGCACATCATCGACCTGCAGCAGACGGTGCCCATGCTGTACCGCGCCATGCAGGCGGCCCGCGACGTGGCGGCGGCCGGCGGCCGCGTGCTGTTCGTGGGCACCAAGCGCCAGGCGCAGGACGTGGTGGCCGAACATGCGCGCCGCTGCGGTCAGTACTATGTCAACCACCGCTGGCTCGGTGGCATGCTGACCAACTGGAAGACCATTTCGCACTCGATCAAGCGTCTGCGCGATCTGGAAGAGCGCTTCGCTCAGGGCGACCTTCAGGGTCTGACCAAGAAGGAACAGCTGAACCTGTCGCGCGAGAAGGCCAAGCTGGAACTGGCCCTTGGCGGCATCAAGGACATGGGCGGCCTGCCCGACATGCTGTTCATCATCGACACCGTCAAGGAAAGCCTGGCGGTGAGCGAGGCCAACAAGCTGGGCATGCCGGTGGTGGCCGTCATCGACTCGAACTCGGATCCGGACGGCATCGCCTACCCGATCCCGGGCAATGACGACGCCATTCGCGCCATCCAGACCTACTGCGAGCTGATGAGCGGCGCCATCCTGGACGGCATCCAGGCGCAGCTTGGCGCGCGCGGCTACGACGTGGGCGAGGCCGAGGTCCTGCCCACCGAGGCGCTGAGCGCCGAGGACGAGGCCGAGGGAACGGCCGAAACCGGCGAAGCCCTGCCGAACTGAGGGACGGGCCGCGAACGGATCCCTTCCCTTCGCGGCCGGACCCTGGGCATGAAATGCCCCCCGGAAAGGGGGCGGGGCGGTCGGGGTCCAAGCGGCCCCGCCAGTCCCTGGTTTCCTTTCCAAGGCGCGTCCCCTTTTCCCAAGGGAAGGGGCGCGACCCAGGCGCATGGCGGCGCGAAACGCGCCGCCATCTTTGTGAGGCGCCACCCAACAGTCTTGGGCGTGCGGCGGGGCCGAGGGCGTGCGGCCGGGCCGGCGTTCCCGGGACGGCCCCGCGCCTTTCCTTTCCTTGCGTTTTCGCCTGCACGCCCTTATCGCACGCACGACTGACATAAAGAGGACTCCCATGGCTGAGATCACCGCCGCCCTTGTCAAGGGTCTGCGCGAAAAGACCGGCGCCGGCATGATGGACTGCAAGAAGGCGCTGGCCGAGACCAACGGCGACATGGAAGCCGCGGTCGACTGGCTGCGCACCAAGGGCCTGGCCGCCGCCGCCAAGAAAGCCGGCCGCACCGCCTCGGAAGGTCTGGTCGGCGTGTGCGTGGACGGCACCCGCGGGGCCGTGGTCGAGATGAACGCCGAAACCGACTTCGTCGCCCGCAACGAGATTTTCCAGGGCTTCGTCGAGTCCCTGGCCCGCCTCGCGCTGGACGCCGGCAGCGATCGCGACGCCCTGGCCGCCACGCCTTTCCCGGGCGAGGCCCGCACGGTGGCCGAACAGGTTACCCATCTGATCGCCACCATCGGCGAGAACATGAACCTGCGACGCACGGCGGCGCTGTCGGTGGAACAGGGCGTGGTGTCGTCCTACGTTCACACCGCCATCCGTCCGGGCCTGGGCAAGATTGGCGTGCTGGTTGCCCTGTCGTCGGCCGCCGATCCCGCGAAGCTGGACGAGGTGGGCCGTCAGATCGCCATGCACGTGGCCGCCGCCGCGCCGCAGTTCGCCACGATCGCCGAGGTGGATCCGGCCGCCATCGAGCGCGAGCGCGCCGTGCTGACCGAACAGGCCCGCGAATCCGGCAAGCCCGAGGCGATCATTGAAAAGATGGTCGAGGGGCGCCTGCGCAAGTTCTACGAGGAAGTGGTGCTGACCGAGCAGGTTTTCGTCATCGATGGCGAAACCCGTATCGCCAAGGTGCTGGAAAACGCCGGCAAGACCCTGGGCAGCCCGGTGACCCTGAAGGGTTTCGTCCGCTACCAGCTGGGCGAAGGCATCGAGAAGGAAGTCAGCGACTTCGCCGCCGAAGTGGCCGCGCAGCTGTCGCGCTAAAACAAAAACCGGATACAAGGCCGGCCGGGCGCCCATGCCTGAAGCCGGCCTTGTGCGTTCCTTCCTGGTCTTGCTTCGTCGTGCAAGGGAGGCCGGGAGGGGGCGCCTGTCCCCGCTCGACGGGGTGGGGCAGGGGAAGACGCCGGGGTGCGAGGGGGTTGGCCGCGGGCATCGCCTCTCGTATGATCCGGTCTGGCCGCTTCCCCTGGCCATTCCGACTGGTGGGCTCTCCCTTTGGGCAGACACCAGAAGGGAGACACCACCCGCGCGGGGCCGGTCGTGGCCCGTCCTGGGCTTGAGGAGAGATCACGATGACGGGCGCGACAATGACGCAGATCACCACGGAGCCTGAGACTCCCGCCACCGAGCCCGAGCGCTATCGCCGGGTGCTGGTCAAGCTGTCGGGCGAGGGCCTGCTGGGCGACCGCGAATTCGGCCTCGACCTGGAAATGGTGGACCGGGTCGCGGGCGAGGTGAAGGCCGTTCACGACCGGGGCATTCAGGTTTGCCTGGTCATCGGGGGCGGTAACATTTTCCGGGGTATTTCCACGGCGGCCAAGGGCATGGACCGGACCAGCGCCGATTACATGGGCATGCTGGCCACGGTGATGAACGCGCTCGCGGTGCAAAACGCCTTGGAAAAGAAGGGGGTGCAGACCCGGGTGCAGTCGGCCATTCCCATGTCGATGGTGTGCGAGCCCTATATCCGGCGCCGCGCCATCCGTCACATGGAAAAGGGGCGGGTGGTCATTTTCGCCGCCGGCACCGGCAACCCGTTCTTCACCACCGACACGGCGGCCGCGTTGCGCGCGGTTGAAATGAACTGCGACGCCATTTTGAAGGCGACGCAGGTCGATGGGGTCTACAGCGCCGACCCCAACAAGGACCCCACCGCCGAGCGGTTCGAGTCCCTGACCTTTACCGATGTTCTGACCCGGGACCTGCGGGTGATGGATACCTCGGCCATCGCCTTGGCGCGGGACAACAACATTCCTATAGTGGTTTTCTCGCTGCACAGCCCCGGTGCCCTGGGGGAGGTTCTGTCGCGGCGGGGGCGTTTCACCGAAATCCGTTGTGATAGTGACCAGGAGTGAGTGCCGTGTCCGATGATGCCGCCGCGTTGAAAGCTGATCTCAAGCACCGCATGGAAGGGGCCCTGGAGGTCCTGAAGAAGGAGTTCGGCGGGCTGCGCACCGGACGCGCCTCGATCAGTCTTTTGGACCCGGTGCAGGTGGAAGCCTATGGCCAGACCATGCCGCTGGCCCAGGTGGCGACGGTGGGCGTGCCCGAACCGCGCATGATCACGGTGCAGGTCTGGGACCGCTCGATGGTCAAGGCGGTGGAAAAGGCAATCCGCGACGCGGGCCTGGGCCTGAATCCGGCCGCCGACGGCCAGACGGTGCGCGTGCCCATTCCGCCCTTGAACGAAGAGCGTCGCGTGGAGCTGAGCAAGGTCGCCGGCAAGTATGCCGAGCAGGCCCGGGTGGCGGTGCGCAACGTGCGCCGCGACGGCATGGACCATCTGAAGAAGATGGAAAAGGACAATGTGATCAGCCAGGATGAGCACAAGAAGCTCACGACCGAGGTCCAGACCATGACCGACGACGCCATCAAGCGGCTGGACGAGGCCTTGGCGACCAAGGAACAGGAAATCATGCAGGTCTGATGTCGATGGAGACCGTCCCTGCACCCGCCGGCGTGGCGGCGGCGCCGTTGCATGTGGCGATCATCATGGACGGCAATGGCCGATGGGCTCGTGCGCGGGGCTTGCCGCGCACGGCCGGCCACCGACAGGGCGCGGAGGCCGTTCGCTCGGTGGTCGAGGCCTCGCCCGCGCTTGGGGTCACCCATCTGACCTTGTTCGGGTTTTCGTCCGAGAACTGGAAGCGTCCCCAAGGAGAAGTGGGCGACCTGCTGGGCTTGCTGCGCTTGTACCTGAACAACGAAGTCCGCAATCTGGTCAAGCACGGGGTGCGGTTGCGCATCATCGGGCGGCGGGATCGCTTTTCCCGAGAAATCCTTGATCTTTTCGAGGACTCGGAGAATCGCACCCGCGCCAACAGCGGGCTGAACCTGACCTTGGCGTTGAATTATGGCGCCCGCCAGGAAATCGTGGACGCGGTGCGGTTGTTCGCGCGCGAGGCGGTCGAAACCGGCCTGGATCCGGAGTCGATCGACGAGGCTGCCTTTTCCCGGCGTTTGTTCACCGCCGATCTGCCCGACCCGGATGTCTTGATCCGGACCAGCGGCGAGCAGCGGGTGAGTAATTTCCTGCTGTGGCAGATGGCCTACGCGGAACTGGTTTTCTCGCCCGTGCTGTGGCCCGACTTCTCGGGGCGGGACCTGGCGCTGGCGGTGGAAGACTTTCGGGCCCGGGAACGGCGGTTCGGAGGTGTGTGAGCACCCGCGGACCCGCCCGGCGGGCCAAGACACATCAACGGGACACGCCCGCTTTGCCAAAAAGGAAAAGCGGGGCGTCATCCCGTGGCGATCGGGGAGTCCGGCGTGCTGAAAACCCGTATTCTGTCGGCGCTGGCCCTGGCGCCGCCTTTCTTGCTGGCCGTCTATTTCGGGTCGCCGTGGTTCGACGTGGTCGCCATGGCGGGCGGGGCCGTCATGGGCTGGGAATGGGCCCGCATCTGCCACGGCGGGCGTTTTGGCCCCTCGGGACGGATGATGAGCGTGGGTCTTGCCCTGGTCGCGGCCCTGGTGGGCCCGGCTCCCGGGCTGGCCCTGGCCGTGATCGGCGCGGCGGCCCTGGCGGTGGCGTGGCTTGATCGCGCCGAGCCCGAGGCCCGGGCGTGGTCGATCACCGGTGTCTTGTACCTGGGCGTCACCTTGATGGCCCTGGTCTGGGTGCGCTGGGCCGGCGACTGGACGACGTTCGTATGGCTGCTGGCCGTGGTGTGGGCCACCGACAGCGGCGCCTATGCCTGTGGACGGCTGATTGGCGGCCCGCTGCTGGCGCCGCGCATCAGTCCGCGCAAGACCTGGGCCGGCCTGATCGGGGGCGCGGTGGCCGCGCTGGTGGCCGGAGGGCTGGTCAGCAGCCTGCTGGGCGTTCCCTCGGTGTGGGTCTGGCTCCTGGCGCCGGCGTTGGCGGTCATTTCGCAGATGGGCGACCTGTTCGAGTCCTTCGTCAAACGGCGTTTCAACGTCAAGGATTCAAGTCATATCATCCCTGGCCACGGGGGGGTGCTTGACCGGATGGATGGTCTGCTGGCAGCGGCTGTGCCGGTGGCCGGGATCGTGGCACTGTTTGGTGAGGGAATAAGCCAATGGCCGTAAGCGAGGCAACGACGACGGCACCGCGGCGCCTGAGCGTTCTGGGATCGACGGGATCGATCGGCAAGAGCACCCTGGATCTGGTGACGCGTAACCGGGAGCGCTACCAGGTGGTGGCCCTGACCGCCAACTCCAACGCCGAGGCCCTGGCGGCCCAGGCCCGGGACGTGGGGGCCGAGGTGGCGGTGGTCGCCGATCCGGCGGCCTATGGCGCCTTGAAGGACGCCCTGGCAGGCTCGGGCATCGAGGCCCAGGCGGGACCCGAGGCGGTGGTGGAAGCCGCCGCGCGGGATGCCGACTGGCTGATGGCGGCGATTGTCGGCGCGGCCGGCCTGGCGCCGACCCTGGCGGCGGTGGCCCGGGGCGCGACCGTGGCCCTGGCCAACAAGGAATGCCTGGTGTGCGCGGGCGACCTGTTCATGGCCGAGGTGCGCCGCCATGGCACGACGCTGCTGCCGGTCGATTCCGAGCACAACGCCATTTTCCAGGTGTTCGACTTCGAGCGCCCCGAGCGCATCGAGCGCCTGATCCTGACCGCCTCGGGCGGGCCGTTCCGGGAGTGGACGCGCGAGGCCATGGCCGCCGCGACGCCCGAGCAGGCGGTGGCCCATCCCAACTGGTCGATGGGCGCGAAGATCAGCGTGGATTCCGCCTCGATGTTCAACAAGGGCCTGGAGTTCATCGAAGCCTACCATCTGTTCCAGGTGGCGCCCGAGAAGATCGAGATCCTGGTGCATCCGCAGTCGGTGATTCACTCGGCCGTGGGCTACGTGGATGGCTCGGTGCTGGCGCAGCTGGGGGCACCCGACATGCGCACCCCGATCGCGGTGTGCCTGGCCTGGCCCGATCGCATGCCCGCCCCCGTGGCGCGCCTGGATCTGGCGCGGCACGGCCGCCTGGATTTCTATGCCCCCGACCCCGAGCGCTTCCCGTCCTTGCGCATCGTGCGCGAGGCCCTGCGCCGGGGGGGCGTGGCTCCGACCGCGATGAACGCGGCCAACGAGGTGGCGGTGGCGGCGTTCCTGGGGCGGCGCATCGGTTTCCTTGACATTCCCGCCGTGGTCGAGGCCACCATGGAGGCGGTGATGGCCGGACCGCTGGGCAACCAGGCGGTGGACGCGCTGGCGGCGGTGATGGCCGTGGATTCCGAGGCCCGGCGCCTGGCCGAGGCGCAGGCCGGACGTCTGGCGGCCGCCTGAGGCGGTTTCGCGCGAGCGGCAAGTGATTTAGAATACGATGCGGCGGGCCCGCTTCCCGGGCCCGCGTGACCTGGAGCCCCCATGCCCGACATCCTTCACACGATTGTCGCCTTCCTGGTGGTCCTGACCGTCGTGGTCTTCGTCCACGAGTTGGGGCATTTTCTGGTCGCGCGCTGGAACAAGGTCAAGGTCGAGGTGTTCTCGATCGGCATGGGCCCCGAAATCATGGGCTTCACCGATCGCCAGGGCACGCGCTGGCGCCTGAGCCTGTTTCCGGTGGGGGGCTATGTCCGCTTTTTCGGGGACAAGGACGAGGCCAGCGGGCCCGATGACGCCGACCATCTGGAGGCGATGACGCCGGAGGAAAAGGCGGTCTGCTTCCATCACAAGCCGGTGGGGGCGCGCAGCGCGGTGGTCGCGGCGGGACCGCTGGCCAATTTTGCGTTTTCCATCCTGATCTTCGCCCTCTTGTTCATGACGCACGGGCAGGTGCGCTCGGTGCCGGTGATCGATACCCTGATCGCGGGCGGCGCCGCCGAGGCGGCGGGCTTGCAGGTGGGCGACCGGATCGAGGCGATCAACGGCGAAAGGATCGCCCGTTTCCAGGATGTGCAGCGCCTGGTGGCTCTGTCCGGGGGCGAAACCCTGGATATCGACGTGCGCCGGAACGAAGCCCCCGTGGCGGTCACGGTGACGCCCCGGATCGTTCAGGCCGATGACGGGTTGGGCAACCAGATTCCCATGCCCCAGATCGGGGTGCAGATCGCCTTGTCGCCGGCCGACGTGCACCGGCTGGGACCGGTGGACGCCCTGGCCCAGGCCGTTCGGCAGACCTGGACGCTGTCGGCCGATACCTTGACCTATATTGGTCAAATGGTCACCGGACACCGCTCCGCCGACGAACTGGGGGGGCCGATCCGTATTGCTTTGTTTTCCGCCAAGGCGGCGGAACGCGGGGTTGCGGATCTGGTGATGTTCATTGCCTTGCTGTCGGCCAACCTGGGACTGATCAATCTTTTTCCCATTCCGATGCTCGACGGCGGACATCTGATGTTTTACACCATAGAGGCCTTGCGCGGACGGCCCCTGGCCGAGCGGTTCCAGGAGGTTGGCTTCCGTATCGGGCTTGCCATGGTACTGGCCCTGATGGCCTTCGCGACCTGGAATGATCTGGCCCTCAAGAGTTGGTGGGGCTAGAGCAAGACCCGGAAGGCGGACATCGCTTTTCGGAAAAGTCGAGCGTGAAAACAATAGCTTGGAGCACCGTGCCGACTTTGCTTTCCTGCACGGTGCCCTGGAGTGTACGGCCGTGGCCCCCGTCCGCCTGGGGGCCTGCGCGCACATCGGAACAACGATCATGGGGGACACCGTGGCAAGGATCACCAGGTGGCTGGGCGCCCTCGCGCTGGGGGTTGGTGTCGTGTTGGGACCACTGTCGGCGTTCGCGGCCGGCGGCGTGATTGATCGCATCGTCATCGAGGGAACCCAGCGCATCGAGCCTGACACGGTGCGCACCTACATGACGGTGCGCGAAGGGGAAGCCTACGACCCGGCCCAGGTCGACCGCTCGCTCAAAAGCCTGTTCGAAACCGGCCTGTTCGCCGACGTTTCGATACAGCAAGCCGGCGGGACGTTGACGGTCAAGGTGGTGGAAAACCCGATCATCAACCGTATTTCGTTCGAGGGCAACCGGCGGATCGAGGACGACGTGCTGGAAAAGGAAATCCAGCTGCGTCCGCGCGTCGTGTTTACCCGCGTGAAGGCGCAAGAGGACGTTCAGCGGATCTTGGATCTGTACCGGCGCTCGGGACGCTATGCCGTTTCGGTTGATCCCAAGCTCATCCAGCTGGATCAGAACCGGGTGGATCTGGCGTTCGAGATCAACGAAGGGCCGTCCACGACCGTGCGACGCATTTCCTTCGTGGGCAACGAGCACTTCAGCGATTCCGACCTGCGCGAGGTGATCGAGACTTCAGAGGAAGCGTGGTACCGCTTCTTGTCCTCAAGCGACACCTACGATCCGGACCGCCTGAACTACGACCGCGAACTGCTGCGTCGCTTCTATCTGAAGCGCGGCTACGCGGATTTCGAGGTCAAGTCGGCGGTGGCCGAGCTGTCCTCGGACAAGGAGAGCTTTTTCATTACCTTCACGGTGTCCGAGGGGAACCGCTACCGGTTCGGTCCGGTGGGGTTGGAAACAACCCTGGAAGCCCTGAATCCCGAGGCGCTGCGCTCGGAGATCGATGTCGCCGAGGGGGATTGGTACGACGCCGACAAGGTGGAGAAAATCATTCAGCGTCTGACCGACAAGGTCGGCACGCTGGGCTACGCCTTCCTCGACGTGCGTCCGCGCGTGACCCGGGATCCGGAAAAACGGACCATCGCGATCACGTTCCAGATCGATGAAGGCCCCCGGGTTTTTGTCGAGCGGATCGATGTCAACGGCAACATGCGCACCCATGACGAGGTGATCCGCCGCGAGGTGGCCCTGGCCGAGGGCGATGCCTTCAATTCGGCCAAGCTGCGCCGTTCGCGCTCGCGCATCCAGGATCTGGGCTACTTCGAAAAGGTCGATGTCACCAACGAGCCTTCGCCCACGGCACCCGACCGGACCGTGGTCAAGGTCAATGTCCAGGAAAAATCAACCGGCGAGGTTTCGTTCGGCGTGGGCTGGTCCAGCTCGGTCGGCGCCATGGTCGAGGTCGGCGTGCGCGAACGCAACCTGCTGGGCCGGGGCCAGGATCTGAAGGCGGCGGTGTCGTGGGCGCAGCGGCGCAGCCAGGTGGACCTCAGCTTCACCGAGCCCTACTTCCTGGGCCGCCGGTTGCGGGCGGGCGTTGATCTGTACGCCCTGGAGCGCGACCTTCAGGAGGAGAGCTCATACGATTACCGTTCGGTGGGCACGTCGTTGCGGCTGGGCTTCAACTACAATGACGTGTTGAGCCACAGCTTCAAATACACCGCCGAGTTCACCGACATCCTGGACATGGATGACGATGCCTCGGTGTTCATCCGCAACCAGGATGATCAGACCGTGGTGTCGATGGTCGGCCACACCCTGACCTACGACAAGCGCGACAGCCGGTTGAACCCCAAGGATGGTTATTTCATCTCGCTGGGCAACGACGTGGCTGGTCTGGGGGGAACCGAGTACTTCCTGCGCTCCGATCTGAAGGCGGGCTATTACGCCCCCCTGGGCGACTGGATGGACTGGAACCCGGCCTGGACCTTGTCGGTTCGCGGACAGGCGGGCTACATTTTCGGTCTGGGCAAGGACGTGAACATCAACCAGCGCTATAACCTGGGTGGTTCCAACCTGCGTGGTTTCGCGGCGGCGGGCGCAAGCCCCCGGGATGCCAGCACGGATGACGCCCTGGGCGGCAACTGGATTGGGACGGGAACGGTCGAGGTTGGCGTTCCCCTGGGGCTTCCAGACGATCTTGGCTTGTCTGGACGATTGTTTTCGGATGTTGGCATGATCGGTCGTCCGGATGACTACGATCGCTCGTTGATGGACTCGGCATCCTCGCCCCGCCTGTCGGTGGGGGGTGGCGTGACCTGGGTGTCTCCCATCGGGCCCATCGCCATCGACGTGGGTTTCCCCGTGATCAAAAAGTCGTTTGACGAAACCGAACTGCTTCGGATTTCCTTTGGATCGAGGTTCTGACGATGGGATCCCTGAAAGGCGCGCAAGGCTTTCTTTGCGCGGCGGCTGTGGCTTTGTCCGTCTGTGTCGGCGCGGCTCAGGCCCAGGCCGATACGTACCCGAATGCGTCGATCGGGGTGATCGACGTTCAAAAGGTTCTCACCGACTCGGCGGCGGCCAAGCAGGCCCGCGCCGAGCGCGACAAGTATCTGGCTACCTATCAGGGCCAGGCCCAGAAGGAAGAAAAGGCGCTTCACGAAGCGCAGGCGGCCCTGGCCCGGGAAACCGACCAGGGAAGCGAGTCCTTCAAGAAAAAGCGCCAGGACTTTGAAAAGAAAGTGGGGGCCTTCCAGACGCGCTTCACCACGTTGCGCCAGAACCTGGACCGGGCCATGGCCCAGGCCCTGGGGGATGTCCAGGACATGGTCGTTCGCGTGGCCGACGAGGTCGCGGCCGAGCGGGGCGTCAATCTGGTTTTGTACAAAAGCCAGGTGCTGCTGTTCGACCCCCGCATGAACATGACCGAGGATGTCCTGGGGCGGGTCGATAGCCGTCTGCCCAAGGTCAACTTCCCCAACCCCGAACAGCTTCCCGCGCCGGCGGCCCCGAAGAACTGATCGGAGGATCCCGTTGCCGCGTCCTGGCTCCCATCGTCCCCTCACGGGGACGATGTCGGGCCAGAAGACGCGAGCAGTGTTGACGTCGCAGGCCGGATCCGTAACAACAGCGGCGCACACCCTGCGCCTGAGGGGCGCGAGGAAACAAGGAAACGGTCCAGATAATCCCCCAACAAATATCGGGGCTTTGGAAACGGCCGGATGGCACGGGACCGGGGGCGTCAAGGGGCATTGATGCCCCCGCTGAGTAAGGACGGTGAGGGATGACGGAAGCGATGCAAGCCGAGGTGCAAGACGTGGGGGCCGAGACGACCATTGATATCGGTCGGATCATGGCCATGATTCCGCACCGGTACCCGTTTTTGCTGGTGGACCGCGTGGTCAACGTGGTGCGCGGCACGAGCGGGGTTGGGATTAAGAACGTAAGCATCAACGAACCGTTCTTTCAGGGGCATTTTCCGTCCCGCCCCGTCATGCCCGGTGTGTTGATCATCGAGGCCATGGCGCAGACCGCCGGGGTTCTGGTGGTGGAATCCCTGGGGCCCGAGGCCCAGGGCAAGCTGGTTTATTTCATGATTGTTGAAAACGCGCGCTTCCGTCGGCCCGTGGTGCCGGGCGATCAGCTGTGTTTGCACGTGATGAAAATCCGCAACCGGGGCAACGTGTGGAAGTTCCATGGCGAAGCCCGGGTCGACGACGTCATGGTGGCCGAGGCAACCTTCGCCGCCATGATCGCCGACGAGGAGATGTAACGGAACGGCGCCGCCGTTCCGTTACCGTCGGCCCTTCGCACAACTTAAAAAGGTAGTGACGCATGCCGAGCGTTCACCCGACCGCTTTGGTCGATCCTCGGGCCACGCTCGCCGATTCGGTGGTGATCGGGCCCTATTGTACCGTCGGGCCCGACGTCGTCCTGGGGGCGGGGGTGACCCTGGTCAGTCACGTGGTCGTGGACGGGCGCACGACGGTGGGCGCGGGGACCCGGGTGTTTCCCTTTGCCTCGCTGGGCCTGCCCCCGCAGGATCTCAAGTACCGGGGCGAGCCCTCGCGCCTGGAGATCGGCGAAAACAACACCATCCGCGAACATGTCACCATGAACCCGGGCACCGAGGGCGGCGGCATGCTGACCCGCGTGGGCAACGATGGTCTGTTCATGATCGGGGTTCACATCGCCCATGACTGCCTGGTGGGCGATGGGGTGATCATTGCCAACAATGTGCTGCTGGGCGGGCACGTCAGCATTGGCGACTGGGCCGTGCTCGGCGGCGGCGCGGCCGTGCACCAGTTCGTGCGCATCGGCAAGCTGGCCATGGTGGGCGGCGTGACCGGGGTCGAAGCCGACGTCATTCCTTTCGGCTCGGTGATTGGCAACCGGGCCCGTCTGGCGGGCTTGAACATCGTGGGCATGAAGCGGCGCGGCTACGCCCGCGACGAAATGCACGCGGTGCGTGGCGCGTGCAGGCAACTGTTCTCGGGCACGGCGGTGGCCGAGCAGGAAGCCGCGGTGGCGGCAGCCTATCCTGATTCGGCGGCCGTGGCCGAAATCCTGGCCTTTATCCGGGCGGACTCGTCGCGGGGGCTTTGCCGCCCCGATGATACCGCCGCGCCCGAGGCCGCGTGAGCCTCCCGCCGCCACCGGCGAAGGCCGGGGAAGAGCCCGTGGACCCGCCGCTGGCCATCGTGGCGGGCGGCGGCGAGTTGCCGGTGCGGGTGTGGCGGGCGTGCCAGGCGCAAGGCCGCCCCGTGGTGGTGCTGGCCCTGGAAGGGCAGGCCCAACCCGAACTCTGGCCTTCCGAGGCCTCGCTGACGTGGACGCGTCTGGGGCGGGCGGGGGAAGCCGCCGTCCGCCTGCTTGATCAAGGCATCACCCACCTGTGCCTGGCCGGGGGCGTGCGCCGGCCCAGCCTCACCCATCTTCTTGCCCTGTGGCCCGACTGGCGCACGGCGGCTTTTCTGGCGCGGGTCGCGACCCAGGCGCTGGGCGACGATTCCCTGCTCCGCGCCATCCTGCGCGAATTGGAAGCCCACGGTTTCGTGATCGAGGCCCCGCACGCGGTGATCGGGGGGCTTCTCGCGCCCGTGGGGGTTTTGGGGCGGGTTTGCCCCGATGATCAGGGCTGGCGCGATCTGATCCATGGCTTCCAGGTGGCCAAGGCGCTGGGCGGGCTGGACGTGGGGCAGGGCGCGGTGGTCCAGCAAGGCGTGGTTCTGGCCCTGGAGGCCATCGAAGGCACCGACGTCATGCTGGGGCGCTGCGCCAGCCTTGCGCGCGAAGGGGCCGGGGGCGTGCTGGTCAAGGCCGCGAAGCCGCGCCAGGACCGCCGGGTGGATCTGCCGGCGGTGGGGGTGCGCACGGTTGAAAACGCCAGCCGGGCCGGTCTGCGCGGCCTGGGGGTTGAAGCGGGCGCGGCGCTGTTGATCGATACCGAGGCCCTGGTGGCGCGGGCCGACGCGCTGGGGATGTTCGTCGTGGGCCTGAGCGGAGAGGAAACACCGCCATGTTCCTGAAAACACCCCCCCTGTACCGGGCGGCCGCCGGATCGGCGGGGACGGGTGCCGGGCCCGCCCGCGCGCCGCAGGCCAGGAAACCGGAGCCTTTGATCTACCTGATCGCCGGCGAACCCTCGGGGGACCAGCTGGGGGCGTTGCTGATGCGCGCCCTCAAGACGGAAACAAACGGACAAATTCGCTTCGCCGGCATTGGCGGCGAACAGATGACCGCCGAGGGGCTGATCTCGCGGGTGCCTCTTTCCGATCTCGCGGTCATGGGATTCCTGGAGGTCGTGCCGGCCTTGCGCCGCATCCGCCGGCGTCTGCGAGAAACCGTCGATGACATCGGGGCGCAACGCCCCGACCTGGTGCTGACCATTGATTCCTGGGGATTCACCGGCAGGGTTCAGGCCGCGCTGACCCAGGCGGCCCATCCGGCCCTGAGGGTCCACTACGTGGCCCCCATGGTGTGGGTGTGGAAAGCCGGACGCGTGCGCTCGGTCGCGGCGCGGGTGCATCACCTGTTGTGCCTGTGGCCCTTCGAGCCCGCCTTGTTCGAGGCGGCGGGGGTGGCGGCGACTCATGTGGGGCACGCGGTGGTGGAGTCCGGGGTGGACCGGGGGGACGGCGCCGCCTTCCGGGCCCGTCACGGTCTGGCCGACGATGCCCTGGTTCTGGCGGTGCTGCCGGGCAGCCGCCGGGGAGAGGTGCGTCGCCTGCTGCCGGTGTTCCGCGAAACGGTGGCGCGGGTAAGCGTTGGGCATCCGGGGATGCACGTCGTGATTCCCACCCTGGAGCACCTGCGCGCGGGCATCGAGGCCGCGACGGCCGACTGGCCGGTCCCGGTCACGGTGGTGGGGGGCAACGAAAAGGCGGATGCCTTCAAGGCGGCGCGGGCGGCCCTGGCGGCCTCGGGCACGGTCAGCCTGGAGCTGGCCCTGGCGGGCGTGCCCCACTGCATCGCCTACAAGGTCCATCCCCTTTCGGCGGCCCTGTTCCGGCGCCTGATGGCGCGCGGGACCCGCTTTGTGAACATGATCAATATCCTGATGGACCGTGAGATCGTGCCCGAGCTGTTGCAGGAGGCGTGCCAGCCGGAAATCCTGGCTTCGGTGGTGACGGACCTTCTGGACAGCGACGCCCGACGCCAGGATCAGGCGCAGGGTCTGGCGGCGGTGATCGACCGGTTGCGGGGCAAGGGGGCTTCTCCCAGCCAGACGGCGGCCAGGACTCTTCTGGCCTTGCTGACGGACACGGGCCGTTCGCGGGAGTAAGGACAAGGCGCAAGAAACCCAGGCTGGGGAAAGGGGGGCGGATGGCTGCGGATCTGTTGTCGATGGGGGCCGTTCTTCCGGATTCCGTGGACGCGATGCGGACCTTGGTGCAACAGGCCTGGACTATCGGACGGAAGGCGGAGGCGCTGGACCTCGCCTTGAAGGCCGCCGCGCTGTGGCCGACCGACCCGGGCGCCCTCAACCTGGCGGCGGCGGCCTGCATGGACCGGGGGGATCTGGCCGAGGCGGGCCGTCTTCTGGACCGGGCCCTGGACCTTCACCCCGCCCATGCCGAGGCCCATGTGGGGGCCGGGCGTCTGGCCGACATGACGGGAGACACGCCCGAGGCGGTGCGCTGCTATCGGCGCGCCGTGGCGCTGGCTCCGACCCTGAAGCCCGCGATTGAAGCCCTGGCCCTGATTTTGATGCGCACGGGCCAGATGCCGCCCGATCTGGCGCGGGACGGCCGCTTGTCCCTGGATCCGTCAACCGTGGCCCGGCTGCGCGTCGCCGGGTCGGGACTCGTGGCCACCGCGTCGGGACGGGTCATCATCATCGATCCCGGTTGGCAGATCGCGACGGGTCATCATTACGTGGCCAACAAGGCCTTGCTTCTGGAATGCACGGGGCGCGGACAGCCGGTCCGGATCCTGGCGTGCGCGACCTTGGACAAGGAGCAGTGGAGCCGGCTGGGGGCCGAGGCCTGCTTGCAGAATTATCATTACGTGGTTGCCGACAGTCCAACCCAATGGCTGCGGGGCCTGGGCTGGAACGACGCGCTAAGAGAAGGCCTTGAAGCGGTTCTGACGCCAGACGACGTGACTCCCGAGGACACCGTTATTGTCCACACCACGGCCGAGCACGAGATCTTCGGCCTTCTTGCGTGGCTTCAGTCCCTTGGAAGCCGGGCGCCCCAGGTGCGGATTGTCCTGCGCTGGCCGCCAGGACTGTTTGCCCCCGCGAGCGAGCGGCCGCTTGCCGAGATTCTGTTTGCCCAGGCTATCGGGCGGCTGTCGAGGGCCCTGGGCGATCGGGTGGCTTTTTTCGCCGACAGCCACAAGCTGGCCACCACCTTCACCGCCCTGGCCGGGGTTCCGGTGCGTCAGGTGCCGCTGCTGCTGGAAATCCCTGCGCGCGCGCGGATTCCCCGCCCCTCCGGGGACGGGCGCACGGTGGTTTTCGCCGGCGCGGGGGCGGCTTCGAAGGGATTCTTGTTCCTGCCCGAGGTGGTCCGCCGGGTGCTGGCCCGCCATCCCCGGACCCGTTTCCTGATTCAGACCCCGAGCGCGGATCCGGGGGCGGTGGCGGCGTTGCGGACCATGGCGCCGGCTGTCACGCTCGTTGAAACCGCCTTGCATGGCGCCGACTATCACGCCTTCCTGCGGCAAGGCGACCTGCTGTTCGCGGTCTATGATCCGGATCGCTACGGCTTCGCCACCTCTCACACCATGGCGGAGGCGGTGTGCCACGGCATGCCGGTGGTGACCACCGACAAGACCACCATGGCCGACGAACTGCGCGGGTTCGGGGGCGGATGCGGGGTGATCGTTGAACGTTTCACCCCTGATCATGCGGCGGAAGGCGTCCTTCAGCTGCTTGATCAGTATGAAGAATTCGCGGAGCGGGCGCGTCTGGTGGCGCCACGCTGGCGTGAACGGCACAACATAACGACGTTTGTAGAGACACTTTATAGCGTATAACGTCCCCCAATGCCGAGGGGACCTCTCGCGTCCCCTTGCCTCCGACCGGCCGGGAGAAACGCTTGATGAAGGTCCTGTTCTCGAACCCGCCCTGGTGGCTTGACCGCAACCACTACCGTCTTTCCACCGGAGAGATCGTCGAGCTTCATACCGCCGGCGTGCGGGCCGGATCGCGCTGGCCGTTCACCAGTCCGATCATGTCGGCCCCCGATGCGTTTCGCTTTGGTGATTATCTGCCCTATCCGTTTTTCATGGGCTATGCCGCGACCTACGCGGCGGCGCGCACGGGCGCCCAGGTCGTCTTGCGCGACAGCATCGCGCTTCGGGAATCCTACGAAAGCTACTTCGCCTATCTGCGGGCCAACCGCTTCGACATGATCGTGATCGAGGCGGCGACCCCAAGTTGGGAACACGATGCCGGGTTGATCCGGCGGATCCATGACCTGGTGCCCGAAGCCCGGCTGGTGGTGAGCGGTCCCATCGCCAGCATTGCCCGGGCGGTGTTGCGCGACGAGCCGGTTTCGGCATGCCTGCACGGGGAATACGAAAAGGGCATCGTCCGGGTGATCGAGGGGGCCGAGGGGGAAATAGACTTCGATCTGTTGAGCGAAGACGAAATGAACGCCCAACCCTTTCCCTACATGGATCCGGTGATCGCGCACCGGTATTGGGATGGCAACCCCCACGGCCAGCGTCCGCCCCAGGCTCAGGTCTGGTCCAGTCGGGGATGTCCGTTCAAGTGCATTTTCTGTGTGTGGCCGGCGACCATGACCGGCAACGATCCCGACGGTACCGGCCGGCGCACCGTGCGCCATTACAGCGCCGACTACATGGAAGCCTACCTGGGCGAGCTGGTGGCGCGCTACGGCTACAAGACACTGTATTTCGACGACGACACCTTCAATCTGGGCGATCGCCACGTGGAAGAGATGTGCCAGGTGCTGGGTCGGCTGGGGGTGCCGTGGTCGGCCATGTGCCGGGCCGATACCATCCGCCTGGACACGTGGCGGATGATGAAGGAAAGCGGCTGCTTTGGCGTGAAGCTGGGGTTCGAAAGCGGCAATCAGCACGTGATCGATACCATCGTCAACAAACGCCTGGATCTGGCCCGGGCCGCCGAGGTGGTGCGTCATGTGAAGGAGCTGGGGTTGACGGTGCACGGCACCTTCACCTTCGGCCTGCCCGGCGAAACGGCCGCGCAGATGCAGGACACCGAACGCTATATCGCCTCTCTTCCCTTTGATTCCATTCAAAAATCCGGCTGCGCGGAGATCGAGGGAACGCCCTTGCATACCCTGGCGGCGGTGGGATCCCTGGCGGCGTACAAGGGGGCCGTCCTGGATGAACACTACGCCCGGGCCAGCGACGGCGGGCGCAAGCTGCGCGACATGGAAGCCCTGTGGCGGGGCATGGCCCCGGGCGACAGGGGATGACGGATAACGGGCTGGATCAAGCGCCCGGATCACGGCGGGGAACGCGGGGATGAGAATACTGGTGACCGGCGGGGCCGGCTTCGTGGGCTCCAGCCTGGCGTTGTTGTTCAAGCGCGATCGGGGCGACGCGGACGTGGTGGCGTTCGACAACCTGAAGCGCAGGGGCTCCGAGCTGGCCCTGGCCCGTCTGGCGGCCGGGGGGGTGTCGTTCGTGCACGGCGACGTGCGCGCCCCCGAGGATCTGGAAGCCGTCGGTCCGTTTGATCTGATGATCGAATGCTCGGCCGAGCCCTCGGTGCACGCGGGCTACGGGGGCAGCCCGGCCTATGTGCTCAACACGAACCTGGGGGGCACCGTGCACTGCCTGGAAGCGGCGCGGCGTCATGGGGCGGCGGTGGTGTTTTTGTCCACCAGCCGGGTTTATCCCATCGCGGCCTTGCGCGCGCTGCCCCTGGAGCCGGCGGGGCTGCGTTTGCGGGTGCGGGCGGGAGCCGGGGGGCCGGGATGGTCTGAAAACGGGATCACGGCCGGGTTCCCCCTGGCGGGCGCGCGTTCCCTTTATGGCACCACCAAGCTGGCCTCGGAACTGCTGATCGAGGAATACCGGGCCATGTACGGCCTGCGCGCCGTGATCAATCGCTGCGGCGTGCTGACCGGCCCGTGGCAGATGGGAAAGGTGGATCAGGGGTTCGTGGCCCTCTGGGCGGCGCGGCACCTGTTCGGGGGGCCGCTTGCGTACATGGGCTTTGGCGGCGAGGGGCGGCAGGTTCGCGATCTGCTGCACGTCGCTGATCTGTACGACCTCGTGACCCTTCAGGTGGCCGACCTGGACCGGCATGCGGCGGGTGTGTTCAACGTGGGAGGAGGCCCGTCGGTCTCGGTGTCGCTGGCCGAGCTGAGCGATCTGTGCGCGCATCGGGTCGGCCGTCGGGTGGAGATCGGGTGCCGTCCCGAAACGGCGCCCGCCGACATTCCGTATTACGTGACCGATATCCAGGAGGTGGAAGCCGCCACGGGGTGGCGTCCCCGGCGCACGGTGGACATGATCCTGGACGACATCTTCGCCTGGCTTCGGGCCAGCGAGGCCCCGTTGCGTCTGATCTTTCAAGCATGACCCGTTTCCTTTCCAGAAAAGCGAGAACACGGCCATGAGCGTGGTCCTGGTAACCGGTTCGGCTGGCCTGATCGGCAGCGAGACCGTCAGGTTTTTTTGCGACAAGGGGTTTGATGTCGTTGGTCTCGACAACGACATGCGCCGCTATTTCTTTGGAGACGAGGCCAGCACCGACTGGAACCGCGAACAGCTGGAACGATCGTGCGCCCGCTACACCCACGCCGCCGTGGATGTTCGCGACCTGGATGGCTTGACAGAGATTTTTCAACGCTATGGCAAGGCGGTATCGGCGATTATTCACACGGCGGCTCAGCCGTCCCATGACTGGGCGGCGCGCGAACCGTTCACCGATTTCGGGGTCAATGCCACCGGAACCCTGAACCTCCTGGACCTGACCCGGCGGATATGTCCCGACGCGCCGTTCGTGTTCACCAGCACCAACAAGGTGTATGGCGATACCCCGAACCGGCTGCCTCTTGTCGAGCGCGAAACCCGCTGGGAAGTGGATCCGTCCCACCCCTTCGCGGCCCATGGCATTGATGAGTCCATGAGCATCGACCAGTCAACCCACAGCCTGTTCGGGGTGTCGAAACTGGCGGCGGATGCGCTGGTTCAGGAATACGGCCGCTATTTCGGCTTGAAGACCGCGTGCTTTCGCGGGGGCTGCCTGACCGGCCCCAGCCATTCCGGCGCCCAGCTGCATGGGTTCCTGGCTTACCTCGTCAAGTGCGCCGTCACCGGCACGCCGTACACGGTGCTGGGCTATCAGGGCAAGCAGGTCCGCGACAACATCCATGCGCACGACCTGGTGGAAGCGTTCTGGCGGTTCGTCCAGGCCCCCCGGTGTGGCGAGGTCTACAACATGGGGGGCGGGCGCCATTCCAACTGCTCGATGCGCGAGGCCATCGCCATGGTTGAAGCGCTGACCGGCCGGCCGATGACGTGGTCCTACCGCGAGGAAAACCGGATCGGCGACCATGTATGGTACATCAGCGATACGCGCCGTTTTCAGACGCAGTATCCTGGATGGATGCAAAAATACACGATCGAAACCATCCTGTCGGAAATCCATGCCGAAGCAATGGCTCGCCATGCCGGTCAAGGGCGAACTTCCTGAGGCTTGAGGGGCGAGTCCATCAGGGAAAGGTGGACACCGCTTCTCGCGAACAGACAAACTCCAGCCGAGTGATACAAAGTCCGTCCGTTTTTGTTTGAAGCGGGCAGGCTTTGGATATTGTTGCTCGTTCTCCTTTTTCTGAAAAAGCAGGGTGTTCTTGTTCTTGAGGAAGGTAAGCCTTCCTCGGGATTGGCCTTTGTCGTGCCGCGCAAGGGTCATTCTGGCCGCGGCCACCGGCATTCTTGCCGGGGCAGGCATGCCGGTGGGCCGCCTTGCTCCTTGGATCAAATGCGTCCCATACTTCTCAAATTGATCGAACTTGGTGAGGATGGTCGGTGACCCTCCGGGAAACCCAGGCCTCACAACCGTTCTGGTTGATCAAAATCATCGCGGCAGTGTCACTGTGCGCGGTGCCCGAAAGTCCCTAACATTCCGGTCACGCGAAGCCGGAAAGGGGAACGCGTGGGGGCTGTGGGACAGAAGCGCTCTGGCGGATCCAGCCCGCCGGTTCTTTGATCAGGAGGCAAGCACAATGGGCGTGTTGCGCAAGGCGTTGGTGTTGGTGGGGGCGGTGCTGATGTCAATGGGCGTGGCCTTCGCCCAGACGGCTTCGGTCAGCGAGGATGACGTCAAGGCCCTGACCCTCAAGGCGGCGGATTACATCGCTGCCCATGGCGTGGCCGATGCCGAACAGGCTTTCACCCAGGAAGGTGAATTCAAGTTTGGAGAGATTTATGTGAATGTGATCGATTTCAGCGGGAATTGGGTCATCTATCCGCCCAAGCCGGAAAACAAGGGTCGGAATGTTCTGAATTTCGTGGACGAAGACGGCCGGCATTTGGGCGAGGATATCCTGAACACGGGTAAAGCAGGCGAAGGGTGGACCCAATACCGTTGGAAGAATCCGGCAACGAACATGATCCAACCCAAGGTAACCTATGTCAAAAGGGTGCCCGGTCAGGAATTGATTGCCTATATCGGGATTTACAAATAGGCATTGACGCGATCGGACTCGTGGGGGCGAGGGCATGTTGTTCCTGGGCGCGCTAAGAAAGATACCTCTTTCGGCTCGTATTTCCGTTGTTCCCGTTTTGGCCCTTGCCCTGACGGTTGTGCTTCTGGTGATGGCCAACGGTCGCTCCGAGCGGTCGCTCTCGGCCATTGATGATCTCCACCGCGAGGCGGCGCGCCAGCGGGCCGAGGTTGGCGCCCTGCTCGCGGTGGCGCATCGGACGCACTCGGATGTGTCGCGACACCTGGCGCTGGTGGATTCCGGAACCTCGGAAGCCCGGCTCGCGGCGTTGCGCTCGGCGATTGGCGACGACCTCGCGCAGTTTCGCGATCACCTGGCCGCGTTGCGCGGCGGCGAGGCGGCGGACCTGCTCGACGATATCGCGGCGCGCATCGAGGCCTACGCCAAGGCCGTGGCCCAGATGAACGACATGGCCCAGATGGACCGGCTGATCGGCATTCCGCTGATGACCCATGTCGATCAACAGTTCTCGGAACTGGTGGACCGGATCGTCGCCGCCCAGGGACGGATCAACGAGGCGACCACGCGCATGGTCGAACGGCGTCGGGCCGACGACAGGGCGGCGACCCGGCGTTTTCTCATGGTGGCCACGGGCGCCCTGGCGGTCTTCCTGGCCCTGGCGCTCGTGGTGGCCCGCAGCATCACCAAGCCGCTTGGCGAACTGACCGGGGCCATGCGCGCCATCGCGGAAGGCGACCTGAACGCGGTGGTGGAAGGCACGACGGCCAGCGATGCGGTGGGCGCGATGGCGCGGGCCTTGGACGTGCTGAAGGCCAACACGGCGGAAGCCCGACGGCTGCGCGATCGGCAACAAAATCTGAGCGCCGAAGCCGAAGGGGAAAAACAGCGTGCATTGAAAGGGATGGCTGACGCTATTGAAGTTGAGTCCGAAAGCGCCGTCACTCTGGTGGGCGACCAGACCCATAAAATGGCAAAACGGGCGGCGGCCATGGAACGCTCGTCGGACCGGGTCCTTGACCGGGCGACCACGGTGGCCGGGGCGTCGGAACAATCCCTGGCCGGCGCGCGCGCGGTGGCCGAGGCGGCCCGGGATCTGAGTGAGTCAATCGGCCGGATTGGCGAGCATGTTGGTCAGTCGGGACAGGTCACCGGTCGCGCGGTCAGCGCGGCGGCCGATGCCCAACGCACCATCACCGCCCTGGCCGAGGCGGTGGCTCATATTGGCGACGTGGCCGGCCTGATCGCCGACATCGCGGCCCAGACGAATCTGCTGGCGCTCAACGCGACCATCGAGGCCGCCCGGGCGGGGGATGCCGGCAAGGGGTTCGCGGTCGTGGCGGGAGAAGTCAAAACCCTGGCCGCCCAGACCGCGCGCTCGACCGAGGAGATTTCGCGTCAGATCGGGGAAATCCGCGCGGTGACCGGGGAAACGGTGGCCTCGGTCGAGGCCGTGCGGGCGGCGATCACCGAGGCCGGCGCGATTGGTGATACAATTGCCGTTTCGGTCCGCGAACAGCGCCTTGTCACGGAGCGGATCGCCACCCACGTTCAGGAAACCATCACGGCGACGCAAGAGGTTTCGGCCCGGATCGCCGAGGTTTCCGAAGAGGCAACCGGTGCCGGACGGGATGCCGATGTCTTGCGCCAGGAAGCGGAGGACGTGGCGGCGGCGGTCGAAACCCTGCGGCGGACTCTTGTCCAGGTCGTCCGCGATGCCCTGTCGCGTTTGACCTGAGGGAGGGTGTCCGACCCGCGCCGTGCCCGGCCCTGCCCGGGTTCCCGCTGGCGGGGATGAGCGGCCGGGGGCGAGTACAAAACGCCTCCCGTCGGGCAGCCGGCCCGGCTGGGGGTGGCGGAAAGGACGAAGGAAGATCTCCAGGG
>NZ_BJZO01000046.1 GCF_007992075.1 Pararhodospirillum oryzae | reverse complement strand
TGACTTCATTATACAATGTAGTAGTTTTTTCTCTTGGATGAAAACGATAATCCTTGCACTCAAAAAGCCAAAGCTCACCTTCTTTCTCGTAAAAAGCAATAAAGTCAACAGCCTTTGAACCCCCTCCAAACGAATTGAAATATTTCTTGTGAAATCTGGTCTCATCCCATTTCACGACCTGCCATCCCTCGGGAAAGCGGTATCTGAATTTTCCTTCGACCTGTTCAACCATGAACGTCGTCCCGTTCAAGATAGCGATCGGACTGGTCCAGTTCCTCGTCCAACATCACCAAGGTTTGGATATGGTCGATTTTTTCGCTCTGCTCCAAAACCGCCTTGTTGTCCCGATCGGCCAGGGCAAACCAGCGCCGGGAGACACCGGCATTGGTCTGGCTCCCCAGGAGCAACGCCAGTTCGCGCACCAAAAACAGCGAGTGCGTGGCGATGAAAACCTGTACCCCCGGGCGCGCCACGGCCACGATGCTGGCGGCCACGGTTCGGATCAGCCTTGGATTCAAATTGCTTTCCGGTTCATCCCAGAACAGAAAACCCTGTTTGAGCAAGATCCCGGTGCTGATGAGACGCGCGAGCATCGCCAGCTTGCGCAACCCTTCCGCCACCAGTGGCATCTCCAGGCGTCCTTCACCCGCCGCCTGCACATAAAAACGCCCGGTTTGGGGATCGACGACCACCTTGCCACCCATGGCCGTTTCCAAGGGCGCCACCAGCGCGGCGATTTCCTTTTCCCGTGGCCCCTTGAGCGTCGGACTCCCCAGCAGGGAAACCGTGTCCCTCCAGGTTTCCTCGAATTCAAGGTGATAATTGTCGTATAGCGACAAGAACCACGGACACAAGGTCACCAGTTCACGCGTGGGCAGATAAGCCGGAGAAAGTGAAAGGGCTTTCGTCGGTGCCTTGACGACGTCAACCATGGTCTTGGCATTGGTGGCGAACCCGATGGCACAACTGTGCTCCTCGTTTTCCATGTCCAATGCGATTTCGCACCGCTCCCGCCCCTGTTTGCGCTTGGCCAGCCTTCCCAGGCTTTCAGGGCGCAACACCGCCACCAGCTTGTCGGCAAGGGCTTTTTCAAGGGTGGACTTGGACAAGTCCCTGGCGTCGGCCTGAACCTTGAGCACGGCATACAGCGCCTTGAGGGCATGGGACTTTCCCAGGCCATTTTCGCCGACAATCACGTTGATACCGGATGCGAATTCCCACGTCGCGTTCGGAAGGCAGGTAAAATTTTGAAACCGCGCCTGGTTAAGCATGGACTTCCCTCGATCAACCGGCCCACCCGAATGCCGATTGGCTCAGGATATCCCCCCCCTGACAGGGGACAAGACCTTTCCAGGACAAGGATTCCGGTTGGGCCCCCTTCCCGGCGAAAGGCCCCAAACGGTGCCCTTCGCCCGGTTCGGGGGTGTCAAACGCAAGGATAGGCCACGGCGATGGCCTGACCCACGTTGTAGTGAACATTGGGCTGGGCCACGATGTTGACGTTGCTCCTGGCCTCGAACAGCAGCACGTGATCCGAGCCGCCGAACTGGAAGTACGAAAACTCCTCGCCCTTGTGCAAGGTGCGCCCGACCTCGGCGGTCATGACCACCGAGGACACCTGGGCCATGCCGATGGGCAGCACGCCCACGAGGCCGATCGGGCTGTCGATCACCAGCAGACCGCGCGCCTGGGCAAACTGGTAGCCGGTGCCGTCCTGGGCATCGAAGGTGCGCACCGCCGCCACGCGGTATTCCCCGGTTTCGCTGCCCTCGACCGGCACCGCCTTGACGTCCAGGTAGGCCTGTCCCAGCACCACCCGGGATTCCAAAACCGTGCCCGGCACCGGCACGTGCAGGCGGTGGTAATCGGTGGTGTTCAGGAAGCTGTGCATGAACAGCCCCCCCTTGAACCGGTCCTTGTAGGGACTGCCTTCCAGCAACTCCTGGATCGACCATTCCAGGGTCTTGACCCGGATCTTGGAGTTTTCGTTGATCTGCCACCAGCCGACCACCGTTGAATCCGCCGCCGCGGTGATCACCCGGGGATCGCCAATGGCGGCGATCGGGCGCACGCCGGGCTTCACATGGCGGGCAAAAAGCTGGTTGAAGGTACGGTAGCCGCTCGGCGGCGCCATGTACTCGTCCATGTTGAACGGTGGCGACGCGTAAAACGTGGCGATCGACTCATCACTGATCGACTCCGGGGTATCAAGGTAGTCGCCCCAGGCATCGGCGAAAGCCACGATCCATTGCGACAGCGGTGTCAAAGGTGCCGACTGCTGCGAGGGGATCACCCGGTTTTGCAACGAACGCACCGGTTCCTGGCTGAGGATGAAATAGAACTCGCAGATGCGGTTATAAATCTCGCGACCCAGATAATTCTCGATCGGCCGCCACCTCAGGAGATTATCCATCCAGGCCAGATAATCATCCAAGGTTTTGATGTCGCGCAACTGGGGAATGTGATAACTGCCCGCCTTGGCGATCGCGGTCGTGAACTTTTCTTCCCAATGGTTTTCGGCGATGAGCGCCTTAAGCGCTTCGACAACAGCGTGCATGACGTCGACCTCGCGGCGTTCCTGTCCCGGCTCCCGGCGGGAAACCAGGCAACTCTTGATGGGAACCCACCTCGGCCGAGAAGGGAAAGGCGCGGGATTTCCCGCACCCTGATAAAATACCACTAAAGATTACTCTGATCTACTAAAAATATTTGAATTTTTAGAGTTCAACCGTTTTTCAGGTCTCGCACGAAGCGATCCACGGATTGAGTGAGGCCGTTCGACCCATCGGCCACGACGTGGGCCCGATCCAGAACGCTTCCGGCGATTTTTTCAACGCCGCCCACCAGTTCCGACACCGACTTGATGGTGTCGGAAACCTGATCGGTGGCCTGGGACACCGACGAGGTGGTGCGGGCAATACCCAGGGCCACGGCGTTTTGCTGCGAAATGGTTTCGGACGTGGAGATCGAGATGGCGTTCACCTCCTCCACCCGTTCGGTGATCGCCTGCATGACCCGCACCACGTCGTCGGTCGTGCCCTGGATGGCGGCGATCTGGCGGGCGATGTCCGCCGTGGCCGAAATGGTCTGGGTGGCGAGGCTTTTCACCTCGGTGGCGACCACGGCGAACCCCTTGCCCGCCTCGCCCGCCCGCGCCGCCTCGATGGTGGCGTTGAGCGCCAGCAGATTGGTCTGGGCGGCGATGTTGTTGATAATATCGGTGATGGTGCCAATCTCGGCGGCCACGGTGGCCAGGCCCCGCACGGTTTCCCCCGCGTTCAGGGTTTGCTGGCGAACGTCCCCGATGATCTCGGCGCTGCGACCGATCGACTCGCTCATTTCCCCGATCGCCTGGGAAAGGGCCTCCACCGCCGTGGCCACGCTGGCCACGTTGCCGTTGGCTTCCTCGGCCGCCTTCAGCACCGAGCGCGTTTCCTCGGCCGAGCGGGCCGTGGCGGCCTGCATCTGAGTGGCGCCGGCAGTCAGATCCTCGGCCGCGAGTTGCAAATCATCGATCAGCTTGCCCACCGAGGCATTGAAGCGGTCCACCAGGCCGGCCACGAACTGGGCCCGGTCCTTTTCGCGCTGGTCCGCCTGGGATTGGGCCTGAAGCGCCAGGCGGTCGCGGACATCCTCCAGGTTGTTGCGGAACGACGCCACGGCGCGCAGCATCGCGCCCAGTTCGTCGTGGCGCGTACTAGCCGGAACCTGCGCGCCCAGGTCGCCGTCGGCCAGGCGTTCCATGGTTTTCGTGACCAGGCGCACGGGCACCAGGATCGAGCGCCCGACCACGACCGTGGCCAGCAGCGCGATCGTCACCGCGCCCAGGAACACGCCCAGGAACGTCATCTGGGCCTGCTTCACGCCGCCGACCGCCTCTTCGACCGTGGTATTGAACAAGGCCTGCTGGCGTTCGTTGAAAGACTCCATCCGGGCGACAAAGGCATCGAAATCGATCCCGGCCGCGCGCACCACCACCGCCCCGAACGACGGATTGACCCGCGCTGTTCGCAAGGCATTGCCCACATTCTGGCCGAACCGCGCCATGAGCGGGGCCATCTGTTCGAGGTCCGCCCGGTCCGCCTCCCCCAGATCCGCGTGTTGCAGGCGGGCAAAGGTCTCCTCGATGCGGGTGCGGTCGCGATCAATGGCCGCGAACACCGGCTCCATCTGCGCGGCCGGGGCCTTCATCAGGCCAAACGAGGTCAGCCGGAACAAATTCCCCTGGAGCCGGTAGCCGGTCGCCGTCAGATCGTTGGCCAGCGCCACCTTGTTGAGCGCGATATCGCGAAGATTCTCGTTCCCCGACAAGGTGGCATGGTAGCCCCGCACGGCGGTCATCGAGAGGACCACCAGGAACACGATCAACAAACCCGGAACCAGGAAGATCTTGAAGGAGACGGAGGTTCTTTCGAACAGGGACATCGGCGAACCCTTCCCCCGACACGGGACGGAAAAATGAAAAAGCGCCGCCTGTTCCCCGCGTGACACGGACCGGCCGGCGTCCGGCCAACGGCGCCGCGCGACAGCTCCCGCGCGGCGCTCCATGATTCCGGTCCGGTGCCCCGGAACGAAAGGGCCCCTGGTCCCGGCTTCCCTCCTGCCCCGGACTTCCCTGGTTCGCCTGCCACGGCGTCCTCTCCCCTCGGGAAGAGGCGGGCGCCCCCGGCGAAGCGGTTCAGTCGAGCCAGGCCATGGCGCACACAGCAAGGTCGGGATTGGTCTTCGGCGTGCGGCAGGTGACGTAGGCCGTGCCCATGGCTCCGGTCACCGGATGCGGCCAGGAGGCATCATCGTAGCCGCCGCCTTCGGGGCGATCGGCGTAGGAGAAGGTTTTCGCCGTGACGCTTTGCCCGTCCACCGTGGTCAGGGTGGAGATGTCCATGTCGGGCTGGGTCTGCCCCGAATGGTCGAAGGCAATAATGCCGTTGCGGCTCACCGCCCAGGTATGGAGGCCGGGACCCTGGAGATCCAAGAAGCCGTTGGCGGGATTGCCCAGGAAGGTCGCGCCGTCCTTCAGACCTTTTTCGTCGATGACCGCGACCGCCTTGTCGCGCACGGCGTCCAGGCCCGGCTTGTCAAGGGCCAGCGCCGCCCCGGACAGGCCCGCGACCAGCACGCCAACGGCGAAAGGTGCCCACAGCTTCATGATACGATCTCCTCAACGAAACAACCCAACCACATCGTCGTGGCGAGGATACAGAGCATCCGTTGAGCGGTACTTTATAAGTGAGCCCCTTCCTTCTCACTAGTGAATTTTCAAAACGCGCCTTTGAGTAGTTTTTTGCGAGCCAAGGCCCAACCCTTTGGTGCCATCCCCGAGCGCATCCATCCTGCCCCCTTGACTGGATCCGGGGCCTCGCGCCTTGCGTTTCCGGATTCCTCTCCTTTCGGGATTCGGATATCATTTTCCCGGTTTATTTGTTCCCGTTCCCTTTTTCCGGTGGAGCACGCCACCCGCGGTTTCCAAGACGAGGGCGCCCTGGCGGAAGAAGGAAAAAAGAGGCTGCTCCCTGCCCGGAAGCAGACCTCCAAAAACAGGGCGGAACGCCGCGCGGGCAGGACACGGCGGGACGCCGCGCGGGCAAAGGAAACCCCTTTTCACAGGAAACGGTTGAAGGCCCGCGAGGTTGTCGGGTATCCATGGCGGTCCGTGCCGGGCCTTGGTCCGGCCTTTCTGGGGTTTTTCTGACCCGAATCCGGGACCACGCGCCATGACCGCCGAATACAAGTCCACCGTTTTCCTGCCCAAGACGTCGTTTCCGATGAAGGCCGGCCTGGCCGAGAAGGAACCCGAAATTCTGGCGCGCTGGGAACGGATTGACCTGTACGCCCGCCTGCGCGAGGCGGCCCGGGGGCGCGAGAAATTCGTGCTGCACGACGGCCCCCCCTACGCCAACGGCCACCTGCACAACGGCCACGCCCTCAACAAGATCCTGAAGGACGTGATCACCCGGTCGCAGCAGATGATGGGCAAGGATTCCAACTACGTGCCGGGCTGGGATTGCCACGGCCTGCCCATCGAATGGAAGATCGAGGAACGCTACCGCGCCAAGGGCCGCAACAAGGACGAAGTCGATATCGTCGCCTTCCGCCGCGAATGCCGGGCCTTCGCCGAGGAATGGATCGCCATCCAGCGCGAGGAGTTCAAGCGCCTGGGCGTGGTGGGCGACTGGAAGAACCCGTACACCACCATGGCCTATCCGGCGGAAGCGCAGATCGTGCGCGAGCTGGGCAAGTTCCTGATGAACGGCAGCCTGTTCAAGGGCGCGAAGCCGGTGCTGTGGTCGGTGGTCGAGAAAACCGCCCTGGCCGACGCCGAGGTGGAATACCAGGACCATACCTCGACCACCATCTGGGTCCGTTTCCCGGTCGTGACCGCCGGCCCCGCCTGCCCCGTTCTGGAAGGCGCCGCCGTGGTCATCTGGACGACCACGCCGTGGACCATGCCCGGCAACCGCGCCGTCGCCTATGGGGCCGGGATGCCCTACGTGGTGGTGCGCGTCGACGCCGTGGCCGAAGGCTCGCTGGCCCGGGTGGGCGAACGCCTGGTGGTGGGAGCCGACCTGCTCGACGACGTGCGGGCCCAGGCCGGCATCACGGCGTCCACGGTGGAAGCCACCCTGACCGGCGCCGACCTTGCCGGCACGATCTGCCGCCACCCCTGGCGCGGCCAGGGCTATGACTTCGACGTGCCCGCGCTGCCCGGCGATTTCGTGACCGCCGACCAGGGCACCGGCTTTGTCCACATCGCGCCCGGCCACGGCGAGGACGACTATTTCCTGGGCCGCGCCCATGGCCTCACCCCCCCCGACACGGTGGACGGCGACGGCCTGTACATGGCGCACGTGCCCCTGTTCGCCGGCCAGCATGTGTTCAAGGTCGCGCCCGCGATCCTGGAGGCAATGAAGGAGGCTGGCGCCCTGCTGGCCCACGGCACGCTGACCCACAGCTACCCCCACTCGTGGCGGTCCAAGGCGCCGTTGATCTTCCGCAACACGCCGCAGTGGTTCATTTCGATGGAAACCAACGACCTGCGCAAGAAGGCGCTGGCGGCCATCGAGGAAACCCGCTGGGTGCCGCCGCGCGGGCGCAACCGCATCGGCTCGATGATCGAAAGCCGGCCCGACTGGTGCGTGTCGCGCCAGCGGGCCTGGGGCGTGCCCATTACCCTGTTTGTCCACAAGGAAACCGGCGAGCCCCTGCGCGATCCGGCGGTGATCGAGCGCATCGCCGCCACCTTCGAGACCGAGGGCGCCGACGCCTGGTTCACCGGCGATCCGCGCCGCTTCCTGGGCCCCGACCACGATCCGGCCCAGTACGAGCCGGTGCGCGATATCGTCGAGGTCTGGTTTGATAGCGGCTGCACCCATGCCTTTGTCCTGGAAACCCGCCCCGATCTGAAATGGCCGGCCGACCTGTACCTGGAAGGCTCGGACCAGCACCGGGGATGGTTCCATACCTCGCTGCTGGAAAGCTGCGGCACGCGCGGGCGCGCGCCCTACGACGCGGTGCTGACCCACGGCTTCCTGCTCGACGAAAAGGGCGACAAACTTTCCAAGTCCAAGGGCAACGCCGAAAGCCCGCAAAAGGTGGTGTCGAGTCTCGGCGCCGATATCCTGCGTTTGTGGGTGGTGTCGTCGGACTACACCAACGACATCCGCTTTGGCCCCGAGATCCTGAAGCAAACCACCGAGACCTACCGGCGACTGCGCAACACCTTGCGTTTCCTGCTGGGCGCGCTGGACGGCTTCACCGAGGCCGAACGCGTGAGCGATCCGGCCGCCCTGCCCGACCTGGAACGCTGGGTGCTGCACCGGCTGGCCGAACTGGACGACACCGTGCGCGCGTGTTGCAACGCCTTCAGCTTCCACGACATGTTCCAGGAACTGAATACGTTCTGCACCTCGGACCTGTCGGCGTTCTACCTGGATGTGCGCAAGGATACCTTGTATTGCGAGCATGCCGACTCGATCGCGCGCCGGGCCTGCCGCACGGTCATCGACGCGGTGTTCGAACACCTGGTCACGTGGCTCGCGCCCTTTGTGTGCTTCACGGCGGAAGAGGCATGGCTGACCCGCTATCCCGACACCCCCGAAACCGACTCGGTGCACCTGCGCGTGTTCCCGGCCACCCCGGCCGCCTGGCGTGATCCGGCCCTGGCCGAGCGCTGGGATCTGGTGCGCGGCCTGCGCCGCGTGGTCACCGGCGCCCTGGAACGCGCCCGCGCCGACAAGGTGCTGGGAGCCAGCGTGCAGGCGCATCCGGTGGTTTACGCGCCCGCGCCCCTGATCGAGGCCTGCGCCGGGCTCGACATGGCCGACCTGTGCATCACCTCGGGCCTGACCCTGATCGACACGGCGGCCACGCCCGCCCCGGCCGAGGCCCACCGCCTGGACGACGTGGACGGGGTCGCGGTGGTCGTCGCGCTTGCCGAGGGCGCCAAGTGCCAGCGCTGCTGGAAGGTCCTGCCCGACGTGGGCCAGCATGCCCACGAAGGCGTGTGCGGGCGCTGCGACGCGGTTCTGACCGCCCAGGAGGCCGGCTGATGGCCGACCCCCGGGGCCCAGGCGACGGCGGACCGGCCCTCCCCCCACCGGTCGACGCCGGCCCCGGGCCGGCGCCCCGGCCGGTGCCGGTCCGTCGCCCTTGGCGACTGGGCCTCGGCGCCGCCGCCCTGGTCCTCGTGCTCGACCAGTTGAGCAAGGTGTGGATCCTGACCCAGGTCATGACCCCGCCCCGGGTGATCGAGCTGGCCCCGTTCGCCAATCTGGTCTTGGTGTGGAACACCGGGGTCAGCTTTGGCATCATGAACGATCAAGGGGCCTGGAACGCCTGGATCCTTTCCGGGGTTTCGCTGGCGATCACCGCCGGGCTGATGGTGTGGCTGCGCCGGGCCGAGAACCGCTTCCAGGGGCTGCTGCTGGGGCTGGTCATCGGAGGCGCGCTGGGTAACATGGTCGATCGTCTGCGCCATGGCGCCGTGACCGACTTTATCGACCTGCATGGTTTCGGGTATCATTGGCCCGCGTTCAACGTAGCCGACGCGGCGATCAGTACCGGCGCGGTGCTGCTGATCGGGGAAACCCTGTTTGGCCGCTCCGGTTCCGGTGGCGCCCCGCGCGGGCGCTGAACCGCTTTCTTCTCCGCCTTCGGGAGCCCGCCGACCTGCCATGAGCCCACGTCTTCGCCACCTCGCCCCGCTTGCCGTGCTGTCCCTGGCCCTGGGCGTTGCCGCCTGTGGCGACACCAAGAAAAGCCTGGGCCTGGAACGGACGCCACCCGACGAATTCAAGGTGGTGACCCGCGCCCCGCTCGCGGTGCCGCCCGACTTCTCGCTGCGCCCGCCCCAGCCCGGCCAGGCGCGCCCGCAAGAGGTCTCCACCCGCGACCAGGCCCGCGCCGCCCTGATGGGCCGCGCCGCCTCGGGCGCGCTCAGCGACGGCAGCGCCTCCACCGGGGAAGCCGCCTTGCTGGACAAGGCCGGCATCGACCGGGTTCAGCCCGACATCCGCGCCGTGGTCAACCGCGAGGACTCGGTGCTGGCCGAGGAGGAGCGCACCTTCACCGACCGCCTGGTCTTCTGGCGCGACACCGACCCGGAAGCCCACGGCCGCGTGGTCGATCCCGAGGCCGAACTCAAGCGCCTGCGTGAAAACCAGTCGCTGGGCAAGCCGGTGACCGAGGGCCATACCCCCATCATCGAACGGCGCGAACGCGGGTTCCTGGAAGGGCTGTTCTAGAGCTTGGCAGGGAAAAGGGGACACCGCTTTTCCCGGAAAGACAAACTCAAACAAAGGGATGCAGGGTCTGCCTGCTTCTGTCTGAAGCTGACGGACCCCAGGCACCCTCCCCTCTCGGGCGCCCGCCAGGAGGCGGCGTCCGGGGGTGGGAACTTCTCCCAGGATCGTGGGGGCTCCTTTCCGGGGGGCGTCTTTTTCCTCGAACCGGGAACGCCCTGCCTTGAACCCGCCCTCCGCCCCGAAAAAGGATCGTGGCCGGAACCCGAGCGTGTCGTTTTTCAACTTCCCGGATTGATCGAAGGGTCGTGGCGCGGTATTCTCGCGCCCGATGGGATAAGGGTTCCTGAAGCGAGACCTGAAAAGGGGGAACCGCTTTTCGACCCCCTCGCACCTCCAGACAAAAAACAGGGCACCGTGCCTCGACCTGCCCGACCTAATTGAACGCACGGTGCTCCAGGCATGCCGACGGCACTGAAGCCGCCTCCCCCGGGCTTTGTTTTTTCCGTCAGGATTTTCCGATAACCGCGCCTCTTTCCCGTCCACCGCTTTTGGACGGGTGTTTTCTCGTGCCTTTCGGGTTGAAAGACGGGAAGATGGCGAAAGTACGGCGTATTTCCCACCATTATGGTCGGATTAAGTCGTTGACAGCAACGCACCGAAAGCGGAGGATAAGCCCATGAGGACGAGAGAAAACCGCTCCCTCCCGGTTCAATCTTCCGCTCTCATGGACCAACACCACCGCCGGCTCGCATGGCCCCGGGGGTGGAGTACCGGGGCTCCCACCCCGGCCCAAGGGCCCTAGCCCAGCCCACGGATCTGTTGGATTTCAAGGCCCCCGCCCCGGCGATCGCTGGACGGGGGCCTTCTAATTTCCGGGCCCGGCCCTGACCACTCTCCCCGCCCTTCCTTGCTCCCTTTCCTTGCCCGGGCACCTCGTCCAAAAGCCGCCAGAAGGCCGTGGGCGCGGTTTTCCTCCCCCACCCCTTCCGCCTCCTTCCCGCCCGGCGACAGGCGTCCCACGCGGCTTTTTTCGGGCTGCCCGAGGGATGATCGACCCGTCCCCCCCTGCCTTGGGGGGTGCTTGGTCCTCCTTGGCGCCCTTCCCCAAAAAAGCGACGACCCTCCGTTTTTTTGCTGTTGACAGCCCCCGCTCCAGACGGCATATTCCGCGCCCTGACGTGAGGGGCCGTAGCTCAGTTGGGAGAGCGCAGCAATCGCACTGCTGAGGTCAGGGGTTCGATTCCCCTCGGCTCCACCAATCAGGAAAAGGGGTTGGCTTGAAAAAGCCGACCCCTTTTTGTTTATCCCAACCTGTGGACCATGCCCGCCGTTCCGCCGCTTCAGACGGAACCGGCCTTGGCCTTCCCTCCCGGCGTGCCCACGAACAGGTCGGGCCATAACCGCCCGCCGGGCTCGACCGCGTAGGGCGTGAAGTCGTCCACCCCCTCCTCGCGCAACACCGCCTCATCCAGGAAAAAGGTCCCGGTGCACGAACGGGCGGGCCGGGTCAGGATCGCCCAGGCGGCTTCGGCGACGATGGCCGGAGTCCGGCACGCGCCGGGCGGGATCGCCTCCCCCACCATGCCCAGCGCCGCCGTGGCGATCAGGGTGCACGGCCACAAGGCGTTGGCCGCGATGCCCTCTTCCCTGAACTCCTCGGCCCAGCCCAGCACGCACAGGCTCATCCCCATCTTGCTCAGCGTGTAGGCCACATGAGGGCCGTACCAGGCGGAATCCAGGCTCGGGGGCGGCGACAAGGTCAGGATGTGCGGGTTGTCGGCACGGCGCAGCCACGGCAGGCAGGCGCGGGTGACGGCGAAGGTCCCGCGCACGTTGATGTCCATCATCAGGTCGTAGCGCTTGAGCGCCGTCGCCGGGGTGTCGGTCAGGCTGATGGCGCTCGCGTTGTTGACCACGATGTCGATCCCCCCGAACGTTTCCGCCGCCCGGGTCACCGCCACCCCCACCGCTTCCTCGTCGCGCACGTCCACGCACAAGGGCAAGGCCCGTCCGCCGGCGGCCTCGATCTCGGCCGCCGTGGCGTGGATGGTGCCGGGCAGGCGGGGATGGGGCTGGTCGGTCTTGGCCGCGACCACCACGTTGGCGCCGTCGTGGGCGGCGCGCAGGGCGATGGCCTTGCCGATGCCCCGGCTGGCGCCGGTAATGAACAGGGTTTTGGCGTGCAAACTGCGCATGGGACCTCCTTGCAGGGGCTGAAGCATGGGCCGCGCCCGATCAACGCCTTCCCTTATCGCACAAAGTTTCCGTAAACGGGATCCCATTTACCAAAACTGCACCCGACAGACCCGCGAACGCCCCGTCCGACGCGCCGTTTGCGCCGTTTTTGCCAGGCCCGCAAACGCAAAACCGCCCGGGGCACGAAGCCACCGAGCGGTCTTGAGGCGTGGTTTCAGCAATCCCCGATCAGGGGAAGCCAAACCGCGTCGAAAAAAGCCTTAGAGGCCCTTCTCGATGAAGCCCTTGAACAGGTACTGGGACAGCGGGCCGCCCATGGCGAACAGGTGAATGATGGTCACCACGGTCACCAGGATGCCGGCGGTCACGAACAGGGCCTTGGCGGGGTTAACCAGCAGCCAAACTTTCCACATGGCCTTAGTCTCCGAATAAAGAATTGTTTACCGTTGAACCGGGTCAGTCTTCAGGGGTCCGCCAGCGTCAGGCCGGGGACGCGCCCACAAGACTTAGAACCAGGGCAGGTAGGTGTAGGTGAAGATGTGAGCGAAGGCGGACAGAACCACCCACACGCCCAGGCCCTTCGTGTACCAGGAGTGGAACTCCTGAGCTTCAGCCTCGGTCAGACCCGACGGGTAAACCTTGTCAGCCATAATATCCCCTCCAAAAAGAACAATTGAGATAGCCCGAAACAAGGATGCCGACATCCAGCAAGGGACTTCAACACCCCATCTGGAGACCAAGGACTTGATACCAGGCCCATTTGTCTTACCAGGGAGACCGGGGAGGCGCCCTGCCTTCCCCCTGTCTTCGTTCCGGACAATAAGCATAGCCGCGAGCCCTGTCAACGCCACAATGTGGCCGGAATATGTTTTTTTCGGCGACGGCGAGGCGGGGCCGAACGGAGCGGGAGCCGTGGTTGCCAGACGACGCGCCACGCGCTAGGGTGCCTTCATGGCTCCTCCCCTTCTTTCTTTGCGCGACGTCGTGCTTGGCTTCGGCGGCCGCCCCCTGTTCCGGGGGGTGGACCTGGATGTCGAGCCGCAGGCGCGCCTGGCGCTGGTTGGCCGCAATGGCAGCGGCAAGTCCACGCTTCTCAAGGTCATGGCGGGCACCTTGGCAGCCGATGGCGGCCAGGTGTTCATCCAGCCGGGCATCACCGTGGCCTATCTGGAGCAGGAGCCCGACCTGGGCCCCTTCCCCACCTTGCGCGACGCGGTGGCCCAGGGCCTGGCGGCGGGCGAGCGCGCCGAGATCCACCGCGCCGACATCGTGCTGGAAGCCCTGGGGCTCGATCCCGAGCGGGCGCCGGTGGGCCTGTCGGGGGGCGAGGTGCGCCGCGCCGCCCTGGCCCGCGCCCTGGTCGGCGAGCCCGAGGTGCTGCTTCTCGACGAGCCCACCAACCACCTGGACCTTCCCGCCATCACCTGGTTGGAAGAGCGGCTCGCGGCCTACCGGGGCGCGCTGGTGATGATCTCGCACGACCGGGCCTTGCTTTCGCGGGTGTCGCGCACCACCGTGTGGCTGGACCGGGGCGTGGTGCGCCGTCTCGACCAGGGCTTTGGCGCCTTTGAAGCCTGGCGCGACGACACCTTGGAGGCCGAGGCCCAGGCCGCCCACAAGCTCGACCGCCTGATTGCCGAGGAAACCCGCTGGTCGCACGAAGGCATCTCGGCCCGGCGCAAGCGCAACCAGGGGCGTCTCGCGCGCTTGCACACCTTGCGGGCCGAACGCGCCCAGCGGGTCGCGGTCCAGGGCCAGGTGCGCCTGAAGGCGGAAAGCGGCAGTGCCTCGGGCAAGCTGGTGGTCGAGGCCGAGGGCCTGACCAAGTCCTATGGCGAACGGGTGGTGCTGAAGGACTTTTCCACCCGCATCCTGCGCGGCGACCGGGTGGGCATCGTGGGCCCCAACGGCGCCGGCAAATCCACCCTTCTGGGCCTGCTCACCGGCACCCTGACGCCCGACAGCGGCATGGTTCGCCTGGGCACCAACCTGACCACGACCTACCTCGACCAGACCCGCTCGACCCTCGATCCCGCCCGCTCGGTCAAGGATACCTTGTGTGACATGGGCGGCGACATGGTTTCGGTGCTGGGCCGGCCGCGCCACGTCAACGGCTATCTGCGCGATTTCCTGTTCGAGGACCGCCAGGCCGTGAGCCCGGTCGGCGCCCTGTCGGGAGGGGAACGCAACCGCCTGCTCCTCGCCCGCGCCCTGGCCCGGGAATCCAATCTGCTGATCTTGGACGAACCGACCAACGACCTGGACGTGGAAACCCTGGACCTGCTCCAGGACCTGCTGGCCGACTATGACGGTACCGTGTTGCTGGTCAGCCACGACCGCGATTTCATTGATCGCGTCGTGACCTCCACCATTTTGCTGGACGGACGCGGCGGCGCCACCGAATACGCCGGCGGCTTCACCGACGCGCTTTCCCAGGCCGGGGGCCCCCCGTGGGCCTCGCCGGCGACACCTGCCGCCAAGCCCCGCCCCGCCCCCCGTGCCGACAGCGAGCGGGCGCGCGGCCCCGCCAGGCCCACCAAGCTGTCCTTCAACCAGCAACGACGCCTGACCCAGCTTCCGGGCGAACTCGACCGGCTGCACGCCGAGATCCAGTCCCTGGAAACCGCCCTGGCCGACAGCGCCCTCTATGCCCGCGACCCCCAGGGCCACCACGCCAAGGCCGAACGTCACGCCGCCTTGCAAACCCAGCTGGCGGCGGCCGAGGACGAATGGCTGGAACTGGAAATGCTGCGCGAATCCCTGGGGCGGTAGGGAAGGGAACTCTTCGGCGCGATCCCTTCCCCAAGGCCCGGCTGGCTCAGGAAGGGGAAGGGGCCCCGTCGAACCACTCGGCCGCCCTGGCACGGGCCCGGGCGCGAATGTCATCGTTCAGATACAAGGCGACGGCGGCAACGGCGGCGGCCAGCACCCCCAGGTCATCGCTGTAGCCGACCCCGGGCAGCACATCGGGAATCGCGTCGAAGGGCATGATGAAATAGGCCAGCGCCCCCACGATGATCGCCTTGACGGCGGTGGGCACGCTGGCGTCTTGCAAGGTGTAGTACAGCAACAGGGCCTTTTCGACCACCTCGCGCCCTGCCTTGCGGGCCGAGGCCTTCAGCTTTTCCCAAAAACTGGCTTCGGTATAGCCATGCGCGTCAGGACTCTCGGGGCCCAAGGCCTCCGCCTCCGCGCTGGCTGACTGGGTTTCGTCCATGATCGGGCCTTTCCCGGCTGAAGCGTTCCGGGGGAGCATGGTGGCGCTCCCTGGGGTTCGTGTCCACCCCCGGGTGCTCGCCAAGGGCCGCCGCAACGAGACAAAGGCACGGGCGCGGCTGCCCCCGATGCCCGAAGCTCATGGCGAGGCCTCATGACAAACAGTCGCAAGCCCGGCCAGCAGCGCGGACAAAAGCCCCTCGCTGGTCGAGGAAATGGGCACGACGGTTCCCCTTCCCAGGAACCGGACCATCTTCCGATAATAATTTTGCGAAATAGTATTCGCGACAAGGAAAACAGGCGTGATATCCGCCTCGACGATCTTGTCCTTGACCTGCTGGCGCGACGGATAATCCTCGTTCAAGGGATCGCTGTCGGCGTTTCCATCCTCGGGCCTCGGAGCCCCGCGCCACGCTCCGGCCTCGCTGGCCGGCGCGTCCGTGACCACGACAAGAAAACGCCGCGAGCCGGGGGTGAACCCCAGTTCTTCCTGGCGCCCCAGGGCCTCGATCACGGCTTCCCACTGGGCTTCCTCGGGTGTGTCCCCCCCGTTGGCCACCCGCAAGGTTTCGACCACGTGGACGGCTTTCGCGACGTCCTGGGTCAGGGGCAGGTCCAGACGAAACGTGAAATCCACCGGGGCCACGCCATGGGGCGGAAGCGGCTTGTCGGAAAAGCTGCCCACCCCCAGCCGGAAACCAGCGGGCAGAAGCCCTTCCGCCCGGCGCTTGGCCAGATCCTGCATCGCCGCCTTCAGGTTGGGAAGGTCATCGGAAAAGGAACTGCTGACGTCCTGGAGCCAGAAAACATCCAACGGCCGCTCGTCGGCGGCCGAGAAGCACCCGGGCGAACACTCGGGCAGGGCCTCGGCCTGATGTTCCAGGGCGGCCAGGTCGGCAAGCAGGCGCTGGCGCTGCTGCTCCAGGCTGGCCAGGGCCGCGCCCTGGTCCGGGATCCGGCACCAGGACACGGCGCCCCCGGGCCAGCGCACGCCGCACGCCTTCAGGCTCTGCCACCCCGCCACGCTCAACAAAAGCGCAAGCAGCCCCCACAACGCCCCAAGCAACAGCCGGCCTCGCCGTGTCGAGGAGGGAATCGCTCCGGGTTCCATCTTCGATCTCCTCTCCCCACTGGGGAATAACAACCACAGGGTCGATGCGACCGGAAAATTACTCGATTCTTTCCACGAGTATCGTTTTGATCACTTCTTCTTTTTTCTTTATCGACTCTTGAAGGCGTGCCACTTCTTCCGAGGAACCGGCGTTACCGCCCCGGATCCTGGCCAATTCGTTCTCGGCCGTGGTCAATTCCTTTTGCACGGCGGCAAGCTGGGCCTTCTGGGCCTGCGTCCGGGCCCGGGCCCCATCGGCCTGCAGGCGCAAGCTGGCAAGCCCCGACGTCAGCTCACGCGTCTGCCGGTCCAGCGCGCTGCGATCCCGGGCAAGGCGGGTCAGCGTGGCCCGCTGGGCGGCGGTATCCTGATCGAAAACCGCCGCCCGCTGGATCTCCTGGCGGGTCTGTGCCTCGATCTGAGCCAGGCGGGCCTCGTAGCCCCCCCCGTTCAGGCACGCGGCGTTCTGGAACACATTCCCCGCGTTCAGGGCATCGCAGTTTTCAGCGGTTCCGGCCGCGCACCCGCCCAGTCCCAGCGCCACCGCCAAAACCACCCCTGGCCCAATCCCTGGAAGCTGTTTCATGCCGCCTTCCCTCCTTGTCTCGTTTTCATCGTCATGGCTGCCTGGAACAAAGAGGGGGGCGCCTCTTTTTTCTCCTGCTCCTGGCCCGGGATGCAAGTCAGGCCGAAGTCCCCGTCCTTGCCTGGTTCCGCGCCACCCCTGCCCTGTACCGTTTTGTTTTAGATTTTCCTTTCTTGAAAAGCGGCACCCACTTTTCCCGAAAAGACAAACTCAAACAAAGAGATCTAAAGTCTGTCCGCTTCAACGTGAAACGGAGGGACTCTAGCTGACGGTCAAGGCGCGCTCGGACGTCTCGCGTTCCTTCGTCAACATCGCCAGTTGCTTGTCCAGGCTGGCTTCCTGCTGGCGCAGATCCTTGAGCGTCCGCTCCAGGTCTCCCGTGGAGCGACCATTCTCGCGCTCCATGCGGATGCGGTTTTGAATATCGACAATTGAATCGCGCATCTTGTCGCGTGATCCGCCGATCAGTTTTTCCGCCTGCTTGGCATCCTCGATCGCGGCGGCATAGGCTTGACGCGTCACCTTGCCGCGCTGCAGGTTCTGGCGCATCGAGCGCAAGGTGCTCGTCTGCTCGGCCACCAGCGCCCGCGCCGCGCGGTTGGAGGCTTCGGCGGCCTTGCTTTCATCGCGCGCGACCACCAGGGCCTGTTCGGCGCTCAGTTGTTGCTGGGCCAGCTGCTCGGTTTCCCGCCCCATGGACGCGCCCACCGCCGCCCCGGCCAGGCCACCGACGCCGGCGCCGATGGCGGCGCCGACACCACAGTCCCCGAAGGCCAGGTGACCGATCAGACAGCCCAGACCGGCCCCGCCCACCGCGCCCACCAGACCGGCTTGCACGGCGTACTTCTGCACGTAGTCCTCGCCGGCGTAGGTGGCAAGCTGGCGTTCATTCGAGGTCAAGGTCGCCGCCGTCGTGGTTGCCCCGCTTCCGCTCCCCGTGCCTCCCGGAGTGCTTCCCGTGGTTGTGCATGCCGCCAGGAAAAAACCAATCCCCACGATCAAGGTAAATGCATTCCTGCCCTTTTTCGTCATGACTGCCCCCTTTTCCCCGATGAAGGCTGAACGGATGCCGTCGTGCGTTTCGCGCGCCTTAGCGAGAAAGCAGTTCGGCGAGATAGACATTGACGTCCCCTCCGCCTTCCCTGGCCCAGCGTTGGGCCTGGGTCGCGAAAAGAACGGCGAAGTCGGCCATGGCCACGGCATCGATTTCCCGCAATTGCCGGGAAACAGCCGTGGCCTGGGATTGGATATCAGGGCTTTTGAAATCCTCGGCGGTTCGCGCCAGAAGCCACGTGTAAACACCTTGGGTCAATCGCATGCGCGCCTTGATCGCCATCAAGGAGTCGGCGTATTCCTTGTCAAGACTGGCCGATCCGCCGGCATTCACGTCCATGGCTGCCTTGATTTTATTTTGTCTTTGCATTTCGTCGCGATACTGACGAATGGTCAGGGCGCCGGCGCGCAGATTGGACTGAATGGCGCGCTCGTTTATTTCCTGACGTTCGGCCGCTTCCCGGCGCACGGTCGTGGCAATCGTCAGCAGCTGCCGGCTCAGATCGCTGTTCTCGACGACTGTCGCGGCTTTTTCCAACTGCTCCGCCGGCCCTCCTTCAAGGGATACTCCGGGCAGATCGGACACACGGTTCCAATCCGCCTTGATGCGCGCGAGCCGGTCATGCCCCGTCACGACGGGCCCGGCGATCAGCACCCGAAACCCCGCCATGGGTTGGGCCCTGGCCTTGCCCGTGCTGTCTTCGTAATAGCTGGCTTCGAACCGGAAGGCCGATGTGATCTGCGTTTCGCCGATCTGACACGAGCCCCCCCGGTAGACCAGCCCCCCCACCTGGCCATGCGGGCGTCCGGGCCGGACCATGTGAAAAGGCTCCAGCATCATTTCCTGGACGTTGCCCAGCATGTCGTGCACGCCCAAGGGATTGGGTTTGTGAAGACCAATCACCTGCAGATCGCCCCGGCACGAGTCGCTGCCTTGGTACCAGATGTATTGCGACACGCCTTCGGGCATGGGAAAGCGATCGGCCAGGAATTCGTCGGGCGTCACCGCCTGCCCGCCGCGCACCGTGAATTCCCATTCCTCCTCGGTGGGCAGGCGCACGAAGGCGTGGACCCCCTCTTCCTTGGGCAGGCTGGGGGGACTGTTGACCATGAGCCATTCCGTCAACCTTTGGGTAAAATGAACCGCGTCAAACCAGGATATATTGTCCACGGGAGTCCGCCCCGCCGTCTTCGCGGTTGGGCAGGTTTCTTCCATCACGGCCTTGTACTGGTCGCGCGTGACTTCGTACTTGCCCATCAGGAAATAACGGTGCGCCGATTCGCCGTCCTGGCTCAGGCTCCCCGCCAGATACGCGTTGCGCTGATACTGGCTGTACGCCAGCGCGTCGGCGCTTTCCCCGCCCGAGGCGGCCGATCTTTCCGACCATTGTCCCATTTTGAAGGGCTGGTCCGCGAGCCAGTTATCGCCCACGTCGGTGCGCACCACCCGAAAGGCCATCCCTCCCCCGCACGGCAGGGGGATCACCACGTCGCCATCGGCCTTGCCTGGATTCCAGTATTTTTCCGCCCAGGCGATCGGGGCGCCATCGCCGGCCCACGCGCCGGCGCCAGGAGACAACGCCCCCAGCACGACCACGCCCGACAACAGCCCTTTTAGATCAGACCACATGGATCACCCCCTGGCTGGGATCGGTCCGGGCAATGGTCGCGGCCGCGGCCAGCGACGCCACGATGGCAAGGGCGAGCGCAAGGAGGGCGGCAACCCCGATGTGCTCGGGCAGGATGCGACACACCGCCGATCCAATGCCAAATTCCGGACCGAGAAAACGGTTGATGAGGGCCTGCGCCAGTTCCGCGACCGCCACGGATACACCAAATCCCCCCAAGGTCAGCGCCACGGCCTGGGTCAGGGGAAAGAACATCACGGCACGGCGTCGCATGCCCTGCAGCCGGATCAGGGCCACGAAGCCTTGCTTGCGCAGCACGTTGGCCCACAGCGTCGCGCCAAAGGCGATGCTGCCCCCAAGGGCGGCCGCGCCCCCCAGCATCACGAACAGAAGATCAAGGCCGTGATTGAGCGTCAGAATGCCATTGATGGCCCCGAGGTGTGAGCGGACCTCGTAGCCCTCGGCGCTCAGGCGCCCGACCAGGGGAGCCACGGCCTCCAGGCTGGCGGCATAAAGCCGGATGTTGGGAAAACTGGGAACCCGGGGCCCCCGTTCCTCCCCCTCCATCCAACCGCGCTCCGGCACGGCCGCCCCGTCCCGCCAGCGTTCCACATCGACAAGGGTATCCAGGGCAACCAGGGCCACCGCGCCCTCCAGTTTCTCCAGCGGAACAATGCCCGCCACCGTCAAGGGCAGCCTGACCGCCTGCAGCCCCCCCTGCCACTTTCGAGAAACCATGAGATTGACTTCGTATCCCGTGTCAACCTTCAAGGTAGACGCCAACGCCCGTGACACCACGATCCCATGAAGGTCGGGAGGAAGTGTCGCGTCCGGCAGCAAGGGATCTCCGGCCCCGGAGGCCAGCAGCGTCGCGCGGCCCAGGCGTTGCTCCGTCCCCTGGCCGACCACCAGATCCACGTCGGTGGCGAGGCTGCGGGTATGGGCCTGGATGAAGCCGACCGCCGGATCCTGGCGCCGCGCCACGATCCAATCCGTCGTAAAATTGGTTTCGTTGACGATCGACACCTGAAGCGTGCGCACGTCCTTGCGCAAATCATCCAGAAGATGGGTGATGACGCCGGTCTTCAAACCGTACAGAAGCAGCAGGGGAGTCAGGACCGCCATCACCGCCAGGACCTGACACAAGGCGGCAACGGGTTCATGACGCAAATCGCGCCAGCCCAGGACCATGGCCTGTCCGGAATACCAGGGTTTCATGCGTCTCCCCCGTCCGACGAGGGAAGAGGACGGCTAAAGGATGTTTGTCCTCCGGGAAGGCACCGGGCCTCGACGGTTTCAAAGCCGAATGACGCGCTCAGGGCCGGATCGTGAGTCGCGAGAATCAGGGCGATCCGGCGCTCGATGGCCTGATCGACCAGCAGGCGCATGACTTCCTGGGCATTGGCGCGGTCCAGCGCGGCGGTGGGTTCGTCGGCCAGGATCAGGGCGGGACGGTGGGCCAGGGCCCGCGCCACGCTGACCCGCTGACGTTGCCCCACCGACAGGGTTTCCGGGAAGCGGTCCAGCAGGGCCTGAATCCCCAGACGGGCCGCCAGCTCGTTCAGCAAGGCCGGATCCTTCCGCCCCGCCAGCGCCTGGGGCAACGCCAGGTTCTGGCGCACGCTCAGGAACGGCAGCAGCCCCCCCACCTGCTGGACATACCCGAACAAGGCGCAGCGCCACGCGGTCAGACGGTCGTCCTGCCCCCGTTTCCAGGCTTCAAGGACATCAAGCACCCTGGCGCCATCGGGACCGGCCACGGCGAACACCTGCCCCGACGACGGACGCATGGCCAAGGCCAGGAGCCCGATCAGCGTGCTTTTGCCGCATCCGCTTTCCCCCACCAGTGCCAGGCGATCCCCCGGCCGGACCTCCAGGTCGGGGACGACAACGCTAAAAAGGCTGTCCTCGCTTTTGCGCGTCTTGCGCAGGCCTTTGATGGTCATCAGCGCGGTCATGGCAGCAGGCTCAACGGGATGGCCGCCACCTTCTCGTCGTCGGGCGCTCCGTCGACCAGGGGTCTCCACAGATCCGCGTTGTCATGAATCTCCTGGTACGCCCTCAGTTTGGAGCGGATCCGGACCACGGCAAGATCCTGCTCGCTGGCTCCCATCAGACGCCACCTGTCGGGCGTGATGCCGGTGAGTTCGCTTTGGTAGGGCAATCCATCCAGATATTCCCCCATCAAATCCCCCAGCGCCGTGATGCGCGAGGGGTCGGGCAGATCCACGGTTCCTTCGCGCATCGCACGCCCCACCACCAGGCGCAGCTGGTCGAAAAACTGATCGGGCCGGGTGTGTAGCGTCGTCTGTCCGGCTTCAAGAACCAGGGTCAAGGCGTCGCGCAGACGACTAAGCTGGTTCTTGGTCAGCAGAATCTGGATGGTGAAGGCCTTGTTGTCGGGGTTGTCCAAGGCGATGTCAGGCGCCCAGGCCTCCAGGATGTCGGGGGCCGCCGTGCCACGCACCCGCCCCAGCCAGGCAAGACGCATGGCCTGCCCCATGTCGTGGGCGGCCAGGGTCAACGCGTCGGCGTCGCGAAGATCGGGGCTTGCCCCTCCGGCGGCTTCCCGCACCTGACCAATCAAGTTTTCGGTCAGGCGATCAATCCTTGGGCCGAAGTCCGCGAGATTCCCATCCGGAACCCGATAAAATGGTTGGGTCCCTGCCCCATCCCAATGCGAAAGCGCGCGCATCTGCTGTTCCGCGCGACGATGGCTGTTCTCTCCTTGCGGCGTGGCCAGCAGCAAGGAAAAAATGCCGATTTTATTCTCCTTGGCCAGTTTGTTCACATGATCGGCGACATAACCTGTCGTCGCCAGGGGATCCGGCGGCTCGCGCATGTCCGCGTCCGAGAAATAGATGATGTATTTCCCCGCGAAATTCTTCCATTCATCGAGACGGACAGCCGCCATGACCCCAGCCAGGCCATCCTCCTGGAAGCCCTGGCTGCTCACCGAGGTGGCTTGAATGGTGTCCAGGCGCCGCAGGAAGTCCTCGTGATCGGGAGGCAGGCGCAGCGGCGCCACCACCCGGCTGACGAAACCCAGGCCCGGGACCGCCTCGACGCTGTCGCGGAACTCCACCGCGCCAAAACTGACCTTGTCGGCGATGTCGGACGCGCGGACGGAGGAGAAAATCCGGCGCACGGCCTCGCGGGTACGATCGATATAAGGCTGCATCGATTTCGTGGAATCGATCACGAACACGATACCCACCCGATAGGGCTCCCGGCTGGGCTCGCGGGTTTCATCCGTGGGAATCGATGCCACCCGGGTCAGGGTGGCTCTGTACCCCGAGTCCAGCATCACCTGGCGCGCCTCCAGAACCGGAAGCAAATAGAACCGGCTGTCGAAATCGACCAGTTCCCGGGGTTCAATGGAGATGATCCCCGACCCGGCGGGCGGCCGCCCCGCCCGGGTGTCGGCGACAAGGGGCCCGATCATGCGATCGAGATCCGGGCTTTCGGCCACGGCGCGGGCCGCCGCCTCGGTATCGAAGAACAAGGTGGGCTGGCGCCCGACCGCCGGCGTGAACGTCAGGATAATGGTGGAGCGCCACTCGACCGTCTTGTTCCTGGCGATCCAGCCAATGGGCTCGCCCCGCTGCGAGGGTCCCACGGCCAGCCAGTCCGTTGCCCCCCGGTTCACGACCTGAAACACGTAGTACGCGGAAAACGCATGAGGTCGGGCCACTTCCCGCCCGGAGTCGGGCGTCGTGACGATGACGGCGCCGGGACGGGTCAAGATCCGCTGGTAGAGCGTGGTCTTCCCCGGAATCAACAGGGGGGCCGCCTGCGCGAGGCGGGGTTCAAGCCCTCCCGCGCCCCCCATCAAGATCAGGACAAGCGCAAGCACGCGGGCCCACGGGTGCCGGTTCCGGTTGATCGGGTGGTCGTGCCCCGTTGTCATGTCCTGGCTCCCCTCTTCAAAGCCGGCAGGCGGCTCGCGCCTCGTCAAACCCGGTTTTCAACGCCCATTTGGCCTCCTCGTCGCCCTGGTCCCGTCGCGCTTCCAACGCGGCCTTGATGTCGGCAAGCGCCGCCGGGGCTTCGGGCACCCCAGCCGCGCAGGCGGTCTTGATCAACGCCAACGCCTCGCCCGGATCCCTGGCTTGATAATATCGGGCGAGATCCAGGGCCGCCGGGGCGTAGCCCTCGTCCACCAGGGTCCGCAAGTGCGGAACGGCACCATCGTAGTTGTGTCCCGCCATTTCATCGCGTGCCGCCTGATGGCGTTGCTCCAGGGTCGGCGCGGATGGCGGGGCCGGGGCCGGTGTTGGCGTGACAGGCTCCGAAATGGGAGACGAAGACGCTTCCGAAGAGGGCGTCGGGACCGAATCCCCCCGAGCCAAAAACCAATACAGCAAAAACATAATTAAAACAATCAGCGTCAACAACAAAGCATAATAGACATACTTAATTTTGTATTTATTGTTTTCTTTCAGGGGACGAACCTCCCCCTTGCTGATGCTTACGGCTTTAATCCCTGACCTCTCCTCTTCTATTTTATCTTCATTGCGATCATTTTCATCAACACCTTGTTCCTGGGGAATCGAAACATCCCCCTCGGAAGAGCGGTCCGTCGTGCCCGTGTCCTGGCCCTGGTCCGGAGGAACGGTTCCTCCACGGATCGGCACATCGGTTTCGTCCTCCTCGTCCACCACGGCCGTGGCTTCATAGTCCTGACTGGGGCGCACGTCCGGCCAGCGCATCCGTTCTTCCAGGCCCAGCAGGGGAATCTGGACCGCGACCGGGGTGTAGGCTTCGATGGGATCGACGATCTCCGGCCCCAGGATCATGACCAGATCCTGGTCCTCGATCTCGATCCGACGCGGGCGCAAGACACAGTCGCTTGATTGCCACCCCCCCCGGCCCAGGCAGTTTTGCGACGCGCTGAAGCGTCGGATCACCACGCGCAACCGCCCGGAGGCCTGATCGGCGGCTCCGGGGACGATCAGGCGGACATAGCCGCCATCGGAGAAGGAGTCGTCTTGCTCAATGCGCATCGTGTGTTCCCTCCTCCCCCGCCACCTGGGCAATCTGTTTCAAGATCGCCCCCATGCGCGCGTTTTGTTCGACATCGATCACCCCCCCTTCCAGGGACGAGGCGCTTTCCTGGGCCAGGAAAACGAACCCCAGCGCCCAATCCGACAAGGTGGCGGTGCGGACCCCATCCAGTTCCCGGAGATCCTCGGGCAGGCACGGCAGGCCGTCCTTCAAGACGGGGGGGGATTTCGCGAAAAACCTTCGATCACCGTTGCGGGCGTCCGGACGATCCCGCCCCAGGTGGCAGACCAGGCCGTTGATGATCATGGCCGACACCATGGCCACCCGGGCCATGTGTTCGTCGGGCCTTTGATGGTAACTCAGGATCGGACCCAACTCCTCGGCGATCTGCCCGGCCAGCTTGTAGCGGCGCGCGGCGATTTCCAGTTCGCGCACGACGATGGAAAACGCCTCGACAGTCAGGCCATGACGTTCGGCCAGAACCTCGTCCTGGGCGGCGTCGCCCAACCGGGTCAGCCAGCGCCGCACGGCGGCTTCGCCAAAAACGGCGGCCAGGCTGGGCTTGGGCACCGGCATCGCCCCGCCCAGAAGGTCCGGCAGCGCTTTGTCCAGGGACAGGGACAGGGACAACGACAGCCCCCCCGCGCCCAGGGCCAGGGGCGCCATGGTGGTGCCAACACGGTCCGCCTCGCCGGAGGTCTCGTCTTCCTCGCCCCGGGCCACCTTCAAGAACTCCTGGCCCAGGGTTTCCTCGTCGATTTCCAAAAGAGCGATGAAGCGGCCGATGCAGTCCGCGCGGGTCTGAAAGCACTGCAAGACCTTGAGGGCGTCCCTTTGCCGTTCCCGCAGGCGATGTTCGAGGTCTCCCCCTTCGTGGAATCCGCTTAGAACGCTTTTCAACGTCTGGGCCAGATCCTGGGCCCGGCGGTGAACCTGGGTGAATTTAAGGTCGGGATCGCAGGTCGGGGCCAAGTGATCGGCCAGCAAGGTCACGCCCCCGTCGTTGAGGCGCAACACCGCGTCCAGCTTGGCCTCGGGATCGGCCACGTGGGTCTGGACGACATCAAGCCCCAGAAAAGTTTTCCTGAACGCCTCCAGGCGGGAAGTGACCCCGGGCAAAAGGCCCCGTTCCACCCCCACGTCGTCTTCCGCCGAGCCGGCGGGAGGGGCTTCGTATTCAAAAAGATCCCGACAGACAAACTTGGGGTTCCTGATCATGAAGATATTTGAAAACGGCTTTCCATTTTTCCACTCTTTTGTCCATGACGCGTAGAACCCGACATCCTTGTTAAATCTGGTTGTAATAATATTCTCCGATGTGGCGCCCGCTTTCTGCTGGAACAAGGTGTCCGCCTTGGTCAGGCAAAAAAACAGCGTGGTCCGGCTGCCTTCGCGTTTTTCGGGGGTTGCCCCATGGGTTCGCGCGACCCAGCCCTGGACCAGGTCGGCCAGCTTCGCCACTTCCTGGTTTCGGTCATCGGCGCACAAAAGCATGGTATTCAATTCAAGGTCTGACGAATATTTATCGAACAGAACCGCGACCTTGCCGCGCAGATAACAATAGGCGCGCTCCTGGAATTTATTTTCTTTCCTGGACTCACGCAGGATCTTGACCGCCGTGGAGCTCAGGCGTCCTCGCGCGCCGGGAAAGTCCAGGAAATCGGTGTGTTCAAAGAACGGCCACGGGGCGGACTCCAGGGTAATGCACAATTCGGCCGTGAGCGCCGTCACCACCGCCTTGCGCAAGGTGGCCTGGCGCCCCTGCGCGGTCATGATCGTGATTGCCTCTTGCCCCTTGGGATCGAAGGCGCCATCGGCCGCGACGGGATCAAGGTGATAGATGGTTTTGACGTGCAACACGCCTTGCTGACGGTCGCGCACGGCATCAAGCGAAATATAGGCGAGGTCCGCGTGCCCCAGTTCATCCAGGGCCGCGCGCAGTTCCAGATACAAGGCGCTGAACTCGGGAACTTCGCCCCACAGGGGGGCCAGCAAGGCGGCCCGTGCCGCCGGCGGCACGAACGGCACCAGCCGCTCCAGCTCGATCCAGTAGGCTTCCCGCAGGGGTTCGTGGACGTTCAGCGGATGGGCGTCCAGTTCTTTTTGAAGGTACTGCTCCAGATCCAGAACCGCCTCGACGTCGAACCCCGGGAAGGGGGTGGCCTGGCGCTGGCTTTCGGCCTCGGCGACCAGGGCCGTCAACCGATCGGAATCAAAGGCGCGTTCCGCCAGCCCCGAAAGATCAAGCACGAACGAGTTGGCCAGAATCTTGACCAGATCCCCTTCGCTCAGCAGCCGCAGCGGAACCGGATAAGCCTTGAAGGGAGAGGGCTGGCGGCGCACCGAAAACCGCGTGACCAGGCCCGTGGTTTCGTCTCCGCCAACCGGATTGATCTCCCGCAGGAAATCCATCCGCACCGGATCCTTTTCATCGCCAAGGATCACCGCGGCGGATTGATGGTCGGGGGCGATGAACCGACCGACCAGAAAGGACTTGCCGGCCTGGCTGGCCCCGAACACCCCCACCGACATGGGCCGTTCCGCCGCCAGGGCCAGCTTGCGGGCTTCCAGGCTCGCCAGCTTGGCGGCCCGGTCCACGGTCGCCTTGCGATAGCCCACCAACGCCTCGTTGTCGGCAAACCACTTCAGGGACTCCCGCGCGGCCTCCCCCAGAAGGCGGCAGCCCGCCGCCAGGGCCGTGTCCTTGTCACGAGGCATGCGTGTCTTCCTTCCTCGTCCGATCCCGGGTCACGAAGGCTCATTTCCCTCCGTTCCCATCAGAAAAAACCGCCGGAATCAATGCCTCAACGTCTGAAAAACGCCCGTGTCGAGCCAGTATCCCCCTTCGGAAGCACCTTCGAGCCAAAGGGTTTGCAAACGAAAAGAGATTTCATGCTTGCAGTTCCTTCCATTCGCATCGACGGCTTCCACGACCTTGAAGTCTTCCATCTTGGTTTGGTCCGCGCCTTCTTCCACGGTTTCCCCCTGCAACCTGACGGAAATAGGCAAGGTCAAAGCCCCGGATAAACGATCCGGGTTTTTGAATGACAAGAAATACAAAGGCGATGTCCGCCAGCGAACCAGAGGCAATTGACGAAAACCAAGGAACGTGGGGCGCTCCATCTCAACAATGAATTCGTTATTGCCGCCCCCCTGGTTATCCAGATTGATGTTTTTCAGCCGCTCGTTTTCCTTGTTGATTTCGCCACGCTGATCCATGACCCCGATATACCGGGCCGTTGATTTCATGCGGATCTCGCTTGACTTCATATAGAACCCAGGCGAGCGCCCCTCGCACAGCAAGCACAGCAAGGCCCCGACCACCGCCGTGGTCTTGGGGTCCGTGATCCGGAAATCGCTCGACCGGAAGGGATACCAGTTGAGAACCTCGTAGCGGTGCATGGCGATCACCCGCGAGGGCGCCAGCGGAAGGTTGCCGTGGATGCGCTCTTGCACCAGGGGCAAACGCGACGGCCGTCCGGAAAGAAGAAGAAGATCGCACTGGTAGTGCCGGACGATGTCGCACAGATCATCAAGCATGCCGCCGATCACCGATCCCACGATGCCGGCCATCTGGGCCGGCCGCATGACAAGCGTCACGTCTTCCAGATGGAAGTCTTCCCCCCCGCGCCGGCGGGCCGCTGTTTCCAGATAGGCCCGAACCGGTGGCTGCGGCGGCCGCTCCTCCAGCAGCGCCGCCACCGGGATATCGACATCGGCGGCAACGCGCCGGCCCTCCGTGGCTTCGTAGGCCGCCAGCAGGGCCAAGGCCAGGGGGACCAGGACCTGGGTCGAGAAGTTGACCCGCAAGGTCCTTTCCTGCTGGGCCATGCCCTCGCGGTCGCCCCCGAACAGATCGGACAGCAGGCTTTCGGGCAAGGACACCCCGCGCGCCTTCAGGGCCGCGCCCACGGCGGGCAGCACCACGGTCTCGACAACGGTCTTGACGATGTCATCCCCGGCCAGACGGAACCCTTCGCGAAACAGCTGATGGGGATGGACCATGCTCTGGCCCTCGACCTCGTGTTCGATGATCATGAGGTCGGTGGTTCCCCCGCCGATATCGATGCTGGCAATGCGCAACGCGGGTTTGCCGCGCTCCCCCGTGCGCCCCTGCCCCCGGCGCCGGAAGAACTCCCCGGGCATTCCTTTGTATTTAAAATTGATTTCATTATACAAATACACAAGATGAGTGCACGTTGCCTCGTCCCACTCCAAACGGAGCTTGGGCACGGAATGCAACGGATCCCCCTCCTCCCAGCGCATGATCCGGGCCAGCAGTTCCCAGGCCTCGCGCGCGCGCCGCTGCAGCAGCTTTCGTTCGGCAAGCGGGGTGGCCGAGGGCAAGGTCAGGATCAAGGTATCCAGGCGCCGGGGCACGTCGCGGTCGGCCCGCTGGTAGCGCAAGGCGGGTGAGTTGATCTGCATGAGGGCATGCGACAGCAGTTCCACCAGCATCAGCGTGTAAAGGGAACTACGGGAATAGCGGATCGACGTGCCCACCATGGCGTCGCCCTTGCCGACCAGTTCGCCCTCCTCGGTCAGCTCGGCGGTCATCGGGCCCTTGATCTCGGGCGGATCCTCGCCGGCGGGCGTGAGGCCGCGCGTGTTGGCCCAGGCCTGGATGCGCGCGCTGGTGTCCCACAAGTACCGCTTGGGGCTCGACAGGCCCGTGACTCCCTCCGTGCCATCCGACAACGAGGCCAGCCACGCCGCCTCGGGGCCAACCCGGATCAGGCTGGGCCACCAGAAGGCGTTTTGCTGGCTGGTCCGCCGCGCGTGCGCATAGCTGCCAAACCGGGCGGGCGAGAACTCCAGCCAGGTCGCGAAAGGCTCGACGTAGGCGCGTTCGGTCCGGGTGAGATCGCGCAGCTCAAGCCGGATCGCGTGGCTGATTTCGCTTAGTTTGTCGCCGCGCCCCTTCTCGATCAAAATCCCGCACGTCCGGCTGTTGCCAACGTCGATGACAAGATCGACCCCCACCGGCTGAAGGGATTTCGGGTCTGAAAGGGTGTCGATCAGCTTGAGCCGGGGGACCTTGCAGCCCGCGCTGATGGCTTCCAGCAGCACGATGTACTGGGCCCAGTATTCGCCGGGGTCGATGTCGTCTTCGGTCATCGCGCGCTTGCGCACGCGCGACAGGCAGGCCAGGAAACGATCCTTGATCCAACGGCGGATCGCCTTGGCCTCAAGGAAGAACATGATCTCGTATGGGCTGGAAACGTACTGGAACTCGATGGGATCCGTGGCGTCGCGCGGCTCGGGGGCAAGATAGGGCTGGGCGTCGCGCCCGGAGCCATCCTCGGGGCCGGCCCGGCGCCGGGCCGGGCCCAGCGTGGTATCCACGGCCAGCGTCACCCGATGGGTATTGCCGGCCTCGTCGGGGGTCTCCAGGGCCGCGACCCGCACCCGCGCCCACCCCATGGGCCCCACGTCATAGGACATCCGCCCATTGCTCGCGCCATGACGGACGCGCAGGACCGGTGCCGGCAACCATTCGCCATTGAACACCGCGAGCGCGTTGCGCGGACCATACACATTGATGTCGTCCGGGGGGGCCGCCCGGCCGTTGGGATACTGCTCATCGCGATAGAAGGGCCCCGTTTCGCGCTCCTCGACGGGATGCAGCACGATTTTCCGGCGCCCGTCTTCCTCGATTTCCTGCGCGTGTTCAGGCCAGAAGGACCGGGTCAGGCTGCTGAGGGAGGACTGGGATGCATTGATCCCGAAATCCAACATTTGAATACCGCTGTTCGGAACAAGAGTAATAACATCCGGAAAATCGACCAATTTCTTGAGCATCGTATTTTTCCTCAGGGGATCCCCCCTCCTCTTCCGTCGCGGTCATGACCCTTCAACGAGAACGCCCTTCAATGACGACCTCGGTCACGATCAACATTTCATTATTCTTGGGAACCTGCCCCTTGTACTCCTTGGTCGTTCCGCCTTGCTTGACCTGCACCTTGAAAGGAACCGGAGAACGCCCGGCCGAGCGGCCATCGTAATTATACACCGCCACCACGTAGATTCCCGACGGCCGGTCCCGGCCAGCGGACCAGAAAATGTTCTCAACCGGCTGCGCGCGCAGATTCCTGGGGTCCCGATTGGCGTCCACGTCCAGTTGGCCCCCGCATGCTCTTTTTGTTTCGAAATTGATGAACCGACCGTTTGGACACCGCACCCACAAGTCAAGATCCGCGTCGCCATTCCAGATCAAGGTAACGGTGACATCCCCGGTGGCGCCACCGGCCTCGCTGCGGCGACGGTCGAACTCGCTGGTGTCCGGGGGTGGAGCCGGAGGCGTGGCAGGCGGCGTGACCTCGGGCGGGGCCGGGGGCGGAGGCGGAGGCGGCGCGGGCGTGGGGTCGGGTTCGGGGGCGGGGGGAGGTTCCGGCGGCGGTGGCGGAGCCGGACACGCGGGAAGGCTCCGCATCTGGGCTTCCAGGCGATCGATTTCCGCCTGGAGATCGACCGCGCGCCGCTGCTCGGCCCGCCAAGGCGTTTCCTCGGCCACCGACCGGGCGCAGTACGACAAAAACGGCAGGTGTGGCCCCAGCCCAAGACCGCATCCCCGAATCAACAACGCCAGGATGGCCAGGACCAGCGCCGCGAACAACAGCCACAGCAGTGCCCACAAGCATCCCCGCCGGGGGAGCGCCCGCGCCGGCGTCACGGCCACGGGTTCGGCGGGGCCAGCGGCAACGGGTTCCGCTGGCCCCACGGGCGGCGGCGGCGGCGGGGGGGCCTGCACGGGCGCGGGGCGCAACAGCTCTTCCAAAACGCCCAGCGGCGGGTCGGGCACGTCGTTCAAGGTCCCCCAGTTCACCAGGACGGGCCGCCCGCCCACGGCATACAGCATGCCGGGCGCGGGCATCATCAGCGCCCCCAGCAGGGTATCCCCCATCCGGCGCTCGTTTTCCCTTGGGGACGCCTTGAGAGCCTCGGCCCGCTCGCGGATGTCGCGCACCAAGGCGTCGGCCCGTTCAAACGCGGCGGGAAGAGGCTCGCCGGGCGCGGGACGCTCAAGCCTCGTCACCTCGTCGTCGGGGCCCTGTTCGGCGTACCACCCGATGCGGCCGTCCTCATCCACGACCGGCTCGGCGAACAAGGCGGCGTGAACCGGGCCCAGGGCGGAATCGCGCTGAACGAAGGCGGTGATCTGGTCCCAGGCTTCCAGGGTCCGGCGATGTCCCACTCCCACCGGACGCAGGCCATTCAGCGAGGTTTCAGCGATGACCTGGCGCGCCATGGATTTTACTTACCCCCCGGAGAAGCCCGCTCCGGCGTTGCCGAAGCGGGGGGCGGAGCGGAAGCCCCGGGAGGGGCGGACGCGGGAGGGGGAGCGGAAGCGGCGGGCGCGACGGGCGCGGCGGGCGCGGCGGGCTGGCATGGCGTGGAGACCTCGCGAGGCGTCACGCCGTTCGCCGCCATGAAGGCCGTGGCGGCCTGCGCCCCCAGCGCATAATTCATGCGACGGTAGGTTTCCTCGGCGCGGACGAAGGTGTTGATGCCAACCACCCGGCCGCACAGATCAATCAGCGGCCCGCCACTGTTGCCCGGAGAAATCGCCGCGCTATGAAGGAGAATGGCGGTCCCTCCTTCGTTTTGGCGCGCGGTCACGATGCCCTCGGTGAACGAGACCTCGGGAATCTGATGGGCGTCTCCGTTCAACAGGGCCCGAAAGGCCTCGTCGGTTTCCGTCACCAGCGAGGGGAAACCGGCGGCGATCACCGCTTGCATCCGCTCGGCCGTGGTCGAGAAGGAAAGAGTGGGAAGGGCCCGGGCCTCGGGAACGTCGATCAGGGCGAAATCCGGGCCTCCCGGATCCGAGGACTCGGTGGCGCTTTTCACCGTGGCCCGAAGGGGATGGCCGACTTTTTTATTGAGGACCACCACGGTCCCGTCGCTATTTTCCACCACGTGGCGGTTGGTCAGCAGCAAACCCGGACCGACGAAAAAGCCACTGCCCATGCCCAGGGATTGCCCATCGGCGCTGGCCACCAGAATCAAGGCCGTGGTCTGATCCATCAGCGAGACAAGGGTCCCGGCCTCCGCCCCCGGCGACAGAACCTCGGGCGGCGCGGGCAACGCCGCCGGCGACGCGAGGGAAGGATCGCCTCCCCCCGGCACGGGCGAAAGACTGACCCCGTCCCCGCTGGGCGCGAACACCTGGCCTTCGCGACGGCAAACCGCCTCCTTGGTCAGGGAACGCAACTCCTTGATGCGTTGCTCCAGGGCCTGGTTGGATTCCCGTTGCAGCTGAACCAGGCGGCCGTCGTCAAGGGCCGTTTCCGGATACAAAAGAACGCCAGGAATCAAAAGAAGAACAAGAATAACCGCCGCGACAATACAAGCGATGGAAACGCCAATCCATGGTCGATATGATGTTTTGACAGGGGAATTGTTTTCCAAATCCCCCCTATTGGGTGGACGTTCATTATGGCTGGCCCTACTTTCCTCGCCATCCACCATGATACTACCTCCCCCCTTATAACATACCCCACTCCATGACGATCAAACCTTAGCCCCAACAGTCACGCCCTACAATAGACTTATTTAAATGGATTACCATGGCGGGCAAGTCCCGTCCGCGCATTCCCGGAAAACAGCCGTTATACGCACTCTCTTTCCAGGAAAATCCCTTATAAGCCGCGCCCCGCTGCGGATCGGCGGGAAGACCGGCGCGGCCTCCCCATGCCTCCCCGATCCGATTCGGACGCAAGCAACACACGCCGACAGAGGGCCCCCGTGAAAACACGCGGCACCGGCGCAAGACAGGGGGAGACGGGAAAGCGGACGAAGGCGTGAAAGGCCCGGCCTCGGAACGGATCAGCCGGGCACGAAAAAACGCCCCGGGGAGGAAGCTCCCAGGGGCGTTTTCATTCCCGGTCCGCCGCGAAAATCGCGATCCACGGCGGACACTGCATTGGCGGAGAGGGTGTCCGCCCATCGACTTATGCATCCAATTCAAATTGAACGATTTTTTCGCCGACCAGAGAGCCATACCCATCATTTTACCCATCACCGTGCAGCGGCTTGGAGTCGATGGAAGGGAGCGTTGCATCAGGGGCCGGCCCCTGACCCGTACCAGCACTAATTGGTCACTCAGCCGCGACGCCGTGCGATGGGATTTCCTTCAACGCATCCCCAAGCGCCTGTTCGGCACGCCATAAGTCGTGCGCCTGTTGCATCCTCAGCCACAGGGCGGGCCCATTCCCGCACCACTTCCCAAGGCGGACGGCCATCGCGGGGGAAACCGATATGTCCCCAGACATGACCCGGTGCAGCGTCTGCCGGGTAACCCCCAACTCCCGGGCCGCGTCCGTCACGCTCATGCGCAGGGAAGGGAGAACGCTGTCTCTCAAGATCACGCCCGGATGGGTCGGGCAGCGTTTGGGGCGGTCGGTGATCACGTCGTCGTCGATCATGTGGGGGATCCTTCAGTGGTAATTTTCCAGATCGACGCGGAAGGCGTCCCCGTCCTCCCACTCGAAGGTGATGCACCAGGGGCCATTGACGTGGACGGTCCAGCGTTTCGGCTTTCCCTGCAACCCGTGGAACCGCCACCCTGGAACATTCATGTCCTCGGGGCGCGTCGCCGCGTCCAAGGCATCAAGGATGACGAGACATCGCGCGTGCAGATCAGGGGCAACCTTGGCCGTCGTGCCATCAATGAAAAGAGCCTTCAGAGGCTTGTTGCGGAAACTCCGGATCATGAGCATGTGTAACACGATGCGTTACAGCCTCGCAAGACCAGGCCACACGCCCCCATGCGGACCCGGCGGGCGCGGCGCACGCCTTTAGGGCGCCTCGAAAGCCCGGGCGGACGGGTCGCGCGCGCACGCGTTTT
>NZ_BJZO01000045.1 GCF_007992075.1 Pararhodospirillum oryzae | reverse complement strand
CAATCGGTTCATCCGATTGCCCGGGGCAGGACGGAAACCGGCATGGCAGAGGGAAGGGGGCTCCCGTATAGTCGGGCGATGACCCTGTCGTCCTCCCCTTCGTCCGCCGTTGCCCTTCCGCCCGTCCCCGCCCTGGTGGTGCAGGCCGGGGGAGGCGTGCTCTTGCATCCCGATGGCGAAATCGAAACCCTGGCCGGAGGCCGGGCCGCCGAGTCCCGCCTGAACCAGGTGCGGCCGCTGGTGTGCCATCGTCCGCACGCCGCGCGGCGCCTGGGGCTCGCGTGGTTTGCCGCCCACGATGTGCTGGAGCTGTTCGCCTTTGTGCGCCCGGCGCGGTTTTGCGCGCCGACCCCTCGTGGGCTGGCCCGGGTGATGGGGCTGCCGGTGCCGTCCTCGACCGCCGAGGAGGCCCGCACCCTGGCGTGGGCGGCGCTGGCCCTGCTCGACGACCTGGCCGTCCTGCCCCCGGGGGCGGCGACCACGGCCGAGGCCCGGGCGCTGGCCCATGCCATGGCTCAAGGGGGCTGGGCGTGGGGCGGGCCGGTGCTGGCGGCGCTGGGCGGGGCCGGCGAGGTGCCCCCTCCGGCCGCCCTGCGCCGCGCCCTGGCGGTGTGGCGCGCGCTGCCGGAGGTGGAAGAGGAAGCCCCCCTGCCCCCGCCCGGGGCCTGGCCGGTGGCCCCGCGCGAGGCCCGCGCCCGCCTGGCGGCGCTGCTGGGCACGGGGGCCGAAACCCGCCCGCAACAGGCCGATTACGCGAGCGCGGTGTGCGCCGCGTTCGAGCCGCGTCTTCAGGCCGACCAGCCGCGCGTGGTCCTGGCCGAGGCGGGCACGGGGGTGGGCAAGACCCTGGGCTACATCGCTCCGGCCAGCCTGTGGGCGGAACGCAACGAGGGCACGGTGTGGATCAGCACCTACACCCGCAATCTTCAGCGCCAGCTGGACCGCGAGCTGGACCGCCTCTATCCCGAGCCCGAGGAAAAGGCCCGGCAGGTGGTGGTGCGCAAGGGGCGCGAGAATTACCTGTGTCTTTTAAATCTGGAAGAGGCCATGGCCCGGGTCGCCACCCTGCCCACCGAGGCGGTGGCCCTGGGGCTGATGGCGCGCTGGGTGCGCGCCACCCGGGACGGCGACATCGGTGGCGGTGACTTCCCCGGCTGGCTGACCGACCTTCTGGGCACCGAGCCCACGGTGGGGCTGGCCGACCGTCGGGGGGAATGCCTGTTTTCGGCGTGCGAGCACGTGCACCGGTGCTTCATCGAACGTGCCTTGCGTCGGGCACGCCGGGCCCGGCTGGTGGTGGCCAATCACGCCCTGGTCATGGTCCAGGCGGCCCTGGGCGGGCTGGACGACGACACCCGGCCCGGGCGCTATGTGTTCGACGAGGGGCACCACGTGTTCGACGCGGCCGACGCCGCCTTTTCCGCCCACCTGACGGCGGTGGAGGCGGCCGAGGTGCGGCGCTGGCTGGTGGGCGCCGAGGCCGAGGGGGGGCGCTCGCGGGCACGGGGGCTGAAGCGGCGCATCGAAGGGTTGATCGATCCCGACGGCGAGGCCGCCGCCTTGCTGACCGAGGCCCTGGAGGCGGCCCGCTCCCTGCCCGGCCCGGCGTGGCCCACCCGGTTGGGCGGAGGAACGGCGCGGGGCGCCGTCGAGCATTTCCTGGTCGAGGTCCGCGCCCAGGTCCTGGCCCGCGCGGCCCACGCCACCGGCCCGCATTCGCTGGAAGTCGAGGTTCGCCCGCCGGCGCCCGGGCTGCTGGACTCGGGCCGGGCGGTGGCGGCGGCGCTGAGCGAAATCGTCGTGCCCCTCAAGGCCCTGGCCGGCCTGCTGGCCAAACGCCTGGACGCCGAGGCCGACACCCTGGACACGGCGACGCGCACCCGCCTGGAGTCCATGGTGCGCTCGATCGAACGGCGCGCGGTGGTGCCGCTGTCGGGATGGCAGGCCATGGCGGCGGGCCTGGGCGACCCCGAGCCTCCCGCCGATTTCGTGGAATGGCTGGCGCTGGAGCGGATCGAGGGGCGCGAGGTTGACGTGGGCTTGCATCGCCACTGGATCGATCCCACCCGGCCCTTTGCCCAAACCCTGGGGCGGCGGGCGCATGGCCTGGTGGTGACCTCGGCGACCCTGCGCGATGGGGCCGGCGAGGAGGAAAGCACCTGGCGGGCGGCCGAGGCCCGCCTGGGCCTGGGGCATCTGGGGGCGCCGGTGATCCGGGCCGCCGTGCCCTCGCCCTTCGATTACCAGGCCGCGACCCGGGTGCTGGGAGTCACCGATGTCTCGCGCGACGAGCCCGATCAGGTGGCCGCCGCCTTCCGGGCCTTGTTCATGGCCGCCGGCGGGGGGGCGTTGGGGTTGTTCACGGCGGTGGCACGGTTGAAGGCGGTCCACGCCCGTCTGGCCCCCGATCTGGAAGCGGCGGGCCTGCCTTTGTATGCCCAGCACGTGGACGCCATGGACATCGGCACCTTGATCGCCATTTTCCGCGAGGAGGAAGACGCCTGCCTGCTGGGCACGGACGCGGTGCGCGACGGGGTGGACGTTCCCGGGCGGTCGTTGCGCCTGATCGTGTTCGACCGCGTGCCCTGGCCGCGTCCGGACATCCTGCACAAGGCCCGGCGCGCCTTGTGGGGGGGGCCCGCCTACGACGACCGCCTCACCCGGCTGCGCCTGAAGCAGGCGTTCGGCCGGCTGGTGCGCCGGGCCGGGGACCGGGGGGTGTTCGTGATGCTCGATCCGCGTTTCCCGTCGCGCCTGGGCTCGGCGTTTCCGCCGGGGGTGGCGATCGAACGGGTTGGGTTGGCCGAGGCGGTGGCCATCGTGCGCGAGCACGAAAGCTAAAAGAGCCGTGCGCGAGCACGAAGGCTGAAAGAGCCGGGCGCGAGCACGAAAGCTAAAAGAGCCACGCGCGGGCACGAAGGCTGAAAGAGCCATGCGCGGGCACGAAGGCCGAAGCAACCGGGTGCGGGCGTGCATGCGCTCCCTCCTCCACCCAACACGCGCACGTTTCCGGACTCTCCGCCTTCTCCCTGCATTTTCGCGATTTAATTGAAATAAAAACCGCAGCTCTCGATTTTCGCCCATGGTATTCATGATGACCCCGTCGTCGCGCTGCATTCCCCTTTTCGCCTGTGCGCGAGGGGGGCGAGGCGAAGGGAATCCGTGTCGGAAACGGAGAACAAAAAATGTGGGGTCCGGGGAAAACAATCCGCGCCAAGATCAGCATCGCCTTTGCCGGAGTGGGCATGGCGGTGCTGCTCAGCGCGGGAGTCGGCTTGTATTACGCGGTTCAGGAAAAGAACATGGGGGAGCGCGCCATTCAGGAGCTGGCGCCCCTGATTGATGCCGTCATGGAATCCAAGCTGGCAACGACCGAGGCCCACCTGAAGATCGAGGAGATCATGGCGGGCGATCAAACCGAATCCATTGAAACGGTTTGGAAGCTCCTGGATCGGGCGGCCTGGTACGCGCAGGTGATCCGGTCGGGCGGCCATAATTCAGAAGGGAATTACGTCGCCTCGACCGACCCGGATGTGCTGAACGCCGTGGCCCGGGCCCAGGAAGCCCTGGACCGGTTTCGCGGCGCCGCCCAGGACCGCTACCGCCTGCTTCAGGCCGATCGGGCCGGGCAGGGACAAACGGCGGTGGGGGCGGGCTCGGCCATCGACCAGGCCTTCGACGATGCCTTTGAGCAGTTCCTGGAGATCATCGACGGCGCGGAAACGCGTATTCAGGCCCAGGTGCGCGAAGCCAGCGCCGGCATGGTGGCCCTGGGCATCGAGATGATTGTCGTGCTGGTCGTGGTTGCCTTGCTGTCCCTGGCCGGGGTCATCCTGGCGGCCTTGACCCTGGGGCGGGTGGTGTCGCGGCGCATCGCCGATCTGTCGGGGATCATGGACCGCATCGCGGCCGGCGAGCACACGACCCCCGTGCCCTATGGCGAGGCCGGCGACGAAGTGGGGGTGATGGCCCGTGCCCTGGTCAATCTGCGCGATGGCATGGCGACCATGGATCGCCTGAAATCCGAACAGGCCCGGCAGGCCGAGGCGGACCGCGCCCGGCGCGGTCGCCTGGAAACGGCGATCGCCGCCTTCGACCAGACCATTCGCGGGGTGATGAATGCCCTGAACGACGTAACGCGCACGGTTTCGGCGGCGGCCCACGATCTGGAGGGCGAGGTCCGGGCCATGGACAGCGTCAGCACCCAGGCCACGGGGGCCACCGACGAGGCCGCCACCAACGTGCAGTCGGTGGCCGCCGCGATCGAGGAACTGGCGGCGTCGGTGCGCGAGATTTCCCAACAGGCGGCCAAGTCCTCGGCGGCGGCCGCCGGCGCGGTGCACGAGGCCGACACGGTGGGCTCCACCATGGACACCTTGCTGGGCACCGCCGAGGCGATTGGCACGGTCATGGGCCTGATCACGGACATCGCGGGGCAAACCAACCTGCTGGCGCTCAACGCCACCATCGAGGCCGCCCGGGCGGGCGAGGCCGGCAAGGGCTTTGCCGTGGTCGCCGGCGAGGTGAAAAGCCTGGCCGGCCAAACCCAGAAGGCCACCGAGCAGATCAGCGGCCAGGTCGAGGCCATTCAAAAGGCCTCGCGCGAGGCTGTGGCGGCCATTGCCACCATCACCCGTTCCCTGGCCGAGATGGAAGGCATGGCGGCGTCGATTGCCTCGGCGGTCGAGGAACAGGGCGCGACGTCGTCGGAGATCGCGCGCAACGCCGATCAGGCGTCGTCGGCGACCGAGCGCGTCGCGGGGCAGATCGGGGCCGTGCGCGCCGGCGCTGGCACGGTGGCCCAGGCCCTGCGGACCCTGACCCAGGCGGGCGACCGCCTGGGCGAGCAGACCGGGGCTCTTTCGCGCGCCGTCGAGGGGTTCTTGCACGACGTGCGCGCGTGATCCCCCGTTGAACAGAGCGGGTCAGGGGATCCTTGACGACGGGCCCCCTGGCCCGGATAGGATGGCAAATGGTCCTGGATCCCGGGGAAAAATCCCCAAGATCCGCTCTCGAAGCCCCCAGGAGGCGCTATGCTCAACTATCAGGCGGCCTTGATTTACGCCATGGTGCTGGTCTCCGCCGTTGATACCGAGATGTCCGACGAAGAGTTGCTGATGATCGGCAACATCGTGCGCACCTTGCCGGTGTTCCGTGACTTCAACCTGGAGGACCTGCCCGCCGTGGCCAGTGCCTGCGCCGGCATCCTGGAAAAGGACGAAGGGCTGGAGGAAGCCTTCGCCCTGATCGACGCCAGCCTGCCCGCCCGCCTCAAGCCCACCGCCTACGCGCTGGCCTGCGACATTGCCGCCGCCGATGGCGAGCTGAGGCAAGAAGAACTGCGCTTGCTGGAAATCATGCGCCATACCCTGAAGATCGACCGCCTGACCGCCGCCGCCATCGAGCGCGGCACCAGCGCCCGTTTCGCGACCCCGTGACCCGGGTTCCCTCGGTCGGTCCCGACGCGCCCGCGCGGGTCCTGGTGACGGGCGCGGCCGGGTTCATTGGCCGCGCCCTGATCGCCGAGCTGCTGACGCGCCCGGCGGTGGAACGGGTGATCGCCCTGGTGCACCGTCGCGCCTTGCCTTGCCTGCCGGAAACGGGGGCGGGGCTGGAGACGCACGCCATCGACCTGCGCGACGAGGCGGCGGTGGCCGCCGTCCTGGCCCAAACCCGCCCCCATGTCGTGATCAACGCCGCCTCGCGCGGGGTCAACCCGGGGGAGGGCGATCCGGCCGGCCTGTTCGCGCTCAACGTGGCCGCCGCCGTCAGCGTGCACCAGCGGGCCGAGGCGGCCCTGGCGCGCCGCTTCATTCACCTGGGCAGTTGCGCCGAATACGGATCAAGCGAGACTCCCCTGGACGAGGAGGCTCCGTTGCGCCCCGAAAGCGCCTATGGGGCGACCAAGGCCGCCGCCTCGGTGATCTTGCGCCAGGCCGCCGAAACCGCCGCGCCCGACGCCATGGAAACCGTGGTGTTGCGTTTGTTCAACCAGTGGGGACCGGGCGAGGCCCCGCACCGCTTCGTGCCCGCCTTGCTCGAAGCCTGCGAGCGGGGCACGGTTTTTCCCATGACCGCCGGCGGGCAGGTCAAGGACTACAGCTATGTTGGCGACACGGCGGCCTGGATCGCCGACCTGGCCCTGCGGCCCGGCCGCCTCGGCGTGCCGGTGATCAACCTTGCCTCGGGGCGGCCGGGGCCGTTGCGCGATTTTGCCCGCGCGGTGGTGGCGGCGGCCGGGGCGCCCCCCGAGGTTCTGGGCCTGGGGCACCTGCCCTACCGGCCCGGCGATCCGATGCTGAACGCCGCCGATACCCGCCGGCTCGATGCCCTGCTGCCCGCCCGGCGCCATACCCCCCTGGCCCGGGGCGTGGCCGCCCTGCGCGCCGGCCGCTGACCGCCCCTGGACTCTGTCCGTTTCACGTTGAAGCGGACAGAGAGCATGAAAAGGCGAGGCCCTGGCGCGCGGTTCAGGGCGTTCCCAGGTAGCGCTGGCGCACCACCGGGTCGCGCCGCACCGCGTCGGGGGGGCCATCGGCGATGACCCGGCCATGATCGAGCACCAGAACGCGCCCGGCGTGGCCGAACACCACGTCCATGTCGTGCTCGGTGAACAGAACCCCCAGGTTTTCCTCGGCGGCGATGGCGCGCACCAGGGTCATGAGCTGGGCGCGCTCGGCCGGGGCCATGCCCGCCACCGGTTCGTCCAGCAGCAGCACGCGCGGGCTCGTGGCCAGGGCCAGGGCCAGGTCGAGCCGGCGCAGGTCGCCATAGGCCAGGGCCGGCACCGGCCGGTCGGTCAGGGCTTCCAGCCCCAGGCGGGCGATCAGCATGCGCGCGCGCGCGCGGGCCCGGGCGGCGGGCAGGCACAAGGACGCCGCCAGATGCACGCCCTCGCCCAGCCCCAGGGCGCCGAAGACCCGGGGGGCCTGGAAGGTTCGTCCCAGGCCCAGGCGGGCCCGGCGGTGGGGCGGCAGGCGGGTGACGTCGCGGCCTTCCAGCCGGACCTGGCCGCGATCGGGGCGGAGCTGGCCGGCGATGAGCGCGAACAAGGTGGATTTCCCGGCGCCGTTGGGCCCGATCACCGCCAGGGTTTCCCCGGCCGCCAGGGAAAACGACACCGCGTCGACCGCGACCACGCCGCCAAAGGCGCGCGCAAGGGTGGTCGCGCTCAGCAAGGGGGCGGGCGCGCTCATGCCCGGGCCTCCGGGCGGCGGGCGAGGCGGGCGCGCACCGTGTCGCCCATGGACGCGAGACCACCGGGGAGCGCCAGGACCAACCCCAGCAAGATCACGCCCACGGCGAGGCGCCACAGGTCGGTCTGGGCGGACAGCACGGTTTTAAGGCCGGTATAGGCCGCCGCGCCCAGCACGGGGCCGGCCAGGCTGTGCACACCCCCCAGCAGCACCATGACCAGGGCATCGACACTGATCGGAACGGCCGCCAGGGTGGGAAAAACACTGCCCTTCAGGAAGGCGAACAAGGCCCCGGCCAGGCCGGTGGCGGCGCCGGCGATGACAAAGGCCTGGGCATGCAGGCGGCGCACATCCAGGCCGCAGGCTCCGGCCCGTTCGCGGGCATCGCGCGCGGCTTGCAGGCGCCGGCCAAAGGGACCGAGGACAAGGGCGCGCAAGGCCAGAAGGGCGGGGACGACCAGGGCCAGGGTCAGCCACAGGAAGGCGGGCGCCGGGGCGGCCCAGGCCGGGGGCCACAGCCCGACCAGCCCGTTGTCGCCGCCGGTCAGGGTGCCCCCCTGCACGGCCAGCGCGTGGATGATTTCGGCGAAGGCCAAGGTGAGCATGGCGAGGTAGACGCCCCCCAGGCGCACCGAGAACCAGCCGACCACCAGCCCGCCGGCCGCGCCCAGGCCGACCCCGGCGGCCAGGGCCAGGGGGAGCGGCGCCCCGGCATGGACCACGACCAGCCCGGCGCCATAGGCCCCCAGCCCCAGGAAGGCGGCGTGGCCGAAGCTGACCAGCCCGGCCGGCCCCATGAGCATCTGCAAGGCGGCGGCCGACAGGGCCAGGATCAGGGTTTCGCTCAGGATGGCCAGGCCATACTCCCCCAGAACCATCGGCGAAAGCGCGAGCGCCCCCAGCACCAGGGCGGCGCCCAGGCGCTGGGCGGGCGAGGCGGGGCTCAGCCAAGGGCCGGGCCCGGCCGGGGGGGGCGCGTCGGCGCGCTCGCGCCGGCCCAGCAGGCCTTGCGGGCGCACGACGAGGACCAGCATCATCACCAGGCCCATGGTGACCAGGGTTCCCTGGGGCACCAGGGCAATGCCATAGGCGTTGGCGAGGCCCAGGATCAGGGCGGCGAGGTAGGCCCCGGGCAGGCTGCCCATGCCGCCCACGACAACCACGACAAAGGCGCTGACGATCATCTGCACGTCAAGATCGTGGTGCAGGGTCTCGCGGGGCAGCAGCACGGCACCCCCGAGGCCGGCCAGGAGCGAGCCCAGCGCGAAGGCACCGGTGAACAGCCAGCGGTGATTGGTGCCCAGCGCGGCCACCATCACCCGGTCCTCGGTGGCGGCGCGGGCCAACAGGCCCCAGCGGGTGCGGGTGAACAGCAGCCACAACCCGGCCAGCACCACCGGGCCCAGCGCGATCAAGAACAGGTCATACAAGGGGATCCGCACCCCGGCCACGCGCACGGCCCCGGTCAGGCCGGGGGCGCGGGGGCCCAGCAGGTCCTCGGGGCCCCAGATCAGGGGCACCAGATCCTCGGCGATCAGGACCACGGCGAAGGTGGCCACCAGCTGGAACAGGTCGGGAGCGTGGTAGATCCGGCGCAGCAAGGTGACTTCGAGCAAGGCGCCCAGCACGCCAATGCCCAGCGGCGCCAGCAGCACGGCGGGCCAGAAGCCGAGCCCGAGGGGAACGGCCAGGGTCCAGGCCAGATAGGCGCCCAGCATGTACAAGGTGCCATGGGCGAAGTTCACCACGCGGGTCACGCCGAAGATGATCGAAAGGCCGGCGGCGACCAGGAACAGCGAGGAGGCACTGGCCAGACCGCCCAGGGTCTGGCCGATCACGACGACGGAGGACATGGCAACGGAAGGTCCTGGGCAGGGGGCAGGCGTCCGGCCAGGGCGCCTTGGATCAGGGCGTGGAAGGCGGCCGGGTCGTCGAAGGCCACGCGCACGCCAACCACGTCGACCTGGGGCCGCTGGTCGGGAGGCAGGCGCATGGCATCCTTGGCCGTGGTCACGGGAACGGCATCGAGCGACCAGGCTTCGTCAAGAATGGGCTGGATGTCGGTTTCGGCATAGGGGTAGTGGTCGGCGAAGGGGTGGGCGGCCACGACCTCGGCGCCCAGCGCGTGCAAGGATTCGAAGAACTTGGCCGGGCGGCCGATGCCGGCGAAGGCGACGACGCGCCGGCCGACCAGGCGGGCGGCGGAGGGGCCGGGCTCCAGGCGGGCGCCCAGGCACGGGAGGCCTTCGGGGATCCAGGCGTCGGCGCCGGTTCTGTCGGGCCCGATGCGCACCACGGCGTCGGCGCGGGCCAGCCCCACGCGGATCGGCTCGCGCAGGGGGCCGGCGGGAAGGATGCGCCGGTTGCCAAAGCCGAAGCCGCCATCCACGACCACCAGCGACAGGGCCTTGCGCAAACCGGGATTCTGGTGGCCGTCGTCCATGACCAGGGCCCCGGCGCCGGCGGCCACGGCGGCGCGGGCTCCGGCGGCGCGGTCGCGGGCGACCCAGCACGGCGCCATGTCGGCGAGCAACAGGGGCTCGTCGCCCACCTCGTCGGCGCCATGGCGGATGGGATCAATGGCCACCGGCCCCTTCAGGCGTCCGCCGTAGCCGCGCGAAAGGAAGTGTCCCTCGACGCCCAGCCCGCGCACCACGGTCATCACCGCCTGGGCCAGGGGCGTCTTGCCGGCGCCCCCGGCGGTGAGATTGCCCACGCACAACACGGGCACGCCGGGATCCACCGGGCGGCCGCGCGCCAGCCGCCGGCGGGTGGCGGCGGCGTAAAGGTAGCCCAGAGGCTCCAGCAGGCGGGCGGGAAAGGCGTCGCTGGCCCAGAATTCAGGGGTTCGCACCGGCGGCCTCCCGGCGGGGGCCCGCCGCCGGCAGGGCTTCAAGGAAGGGAGCCAGGGCCTGCACCACGCGGTCGAGCACGGCGGTTTCGCCGCTGGCCCAGGCGTGGGCGGCATGGGCCAGGCGCGCGCGCTGGTCGGGGTCGGCGAGCAAGGTGGACAGGGCGTCGGCCAGGGCGTCGGCGTTGGCGACTTCCCAGGCGCCGCCCGCCGTGCGCAGGCCCTGGGCGATATCGGTGAAGTTGCTCATTCCCGGTCCCCATAGCAGCGCGGAATCAAGAAGGGCGGGCTCCAGGGGGTTTTGTCCCCCGGTGCGCGACCCGGACTCGGGGAATGTTTTGCCCATCACGACCACGGGCGCAAGCCGGAAGTACAGCCCCATCTCCCCCATGGTGTCGCCAATCCAGATATCGGTTGCCGGGGTTGGCCAGCCGGAGGTGCGTTGCCCGACCTCCAGGCCCTGGGCGGCGAGAGCCCGCGCGATCTCGGGGGCGCGCTCGGCGTGACGGGGCACGATCACGCTCAGCAGGCCGGGATGGCGGGCCTTCAGGCGCTGGTGGACCCGGGCGATCAGGGCTTCCTCGCCCGGGTGGGTGCTGGCGGCAAGCCACAAGGGGCGCGTGCCGATCGCGGCGCGGGCGGCGGCGAGAAGGTGTTCATCGACCCCGGGGGGCGGCGCGGCCAGCTTCAGGTTGCCCAGGCAGGCGGTCCGGGGCGCGCCGAGGTCGGCGAGGCGGGCCGCGTCGCCCTCGGTCTGGCCCAGGCACAGGGAAAAGCCTTCCAGCATGCGCGAGGCCAGGGGGCGGCCCAGGCGCCAGGTGGCATGCGAGCGCGGGGACATGCGCCCGTTCAGCAGCACGCGGGGAATGGCGCGCCGGCTGGCTTCGATCAGTAAATTGGGCCACAGATCCGACTCACTCCACAAGACGAGGTCGGGGTGCCAGTGGTCGAGAAACCGGCGGGCGGCGGCCGGGGTATCGACGGGCAGGAACTGGTGAAAGGCCGGGGCGGGCAGGCGCTCGCCCATCACCCGGGCCGACGACACGGTGCCGGTGGTCAGGAGGAAGGAAAGATCGGGGCGCAGGGCGGCCAGGCGTTCGATCAAGGGCAGCAGGGCGCCGGCCTCGCCCAGGCTGGCGCCGTGCAGCCAGACCAGGGGCCCCCGGGGGCGGGGGCGCCCCGGAACCCCGAGGCGCTCGTTGAAACGAAGCGGGTCTTCCTTGCCCCGGGCAAGACGGCGGCGGAGCAGCAAGGCGATGGCCGGCCCCCCCAGGGTGGTCAGCAGGCGATAGAGGGCAAAGGAAACCATGGGGACTCCGTGGGGCGCGCGCACGGCCCGGGGCCGTCGGGCGGAAGGATCGGACCACCCGATCCATCGGGCGGAAAGGATCGGTCGATCCTTGGGGAAAAAGGGCGTGAGCCGGGAGACGGCGGGGATCAGGACGACGCGCGGGGGATGGGGACGCTTTCATCGCCCTCGGCGAGGTCGGGCGTGAACACGCGCACGCGCAAGGATCCGGTCCGCTTGGCAGCATACATGGCCAGGTCGGCGGTGTGAATCAGCGCCTCGCGGGAGGAGGCGAGGCGGGGGTACAGGCTGACGCCGATGCTGGCGCTGACCTTGTGGATCGTGTCGTCGATGGGGATGGGGGCGCGGATGGCCTCCAGCAGGCGCCCGGCGATGGCCTGGGCCTGGGTTTCGTTTTCGCAGCCGCCCAGCACGGCCACGAACTCGTCGCCACCCACCCGGGCCACCATGTCGTCGGGACGGATGACCTCGCTCAGGCGGTGGGAAATGCACGTGAGCACCTGGTCGCCCACGCCATGGCCGAACTTGTCGTTGATGGGCTTGAAGCGGTCGAGGTCGATGAAGGCCAGCGCGACCTGGCGGCGATCCTCGCGGGCGCGGGTCATCACCTCGTCCAGCTTGGCGTCGAAGGCGGCGCGGTTGGGCAGGCCGGTGAGGGGGTCGTGCAGGGCCATGCGCAAGGCGCGATGCTCGGCTTCCTTCTCGGCGGTGATGTCGCGCACGACGCCGACCATGCGCAAGGGGCGTCCGGATTCGTCGCGCAGCAGGTTGGCGGTTTCGCGCAGCCAGTGGGTTGATCCGTCGGGCCAGGTCACGCGGAAATCCTCGTCGTGGGGGCGGGCCCCCTCCAGGCACAAGGCCAGGCTTTCCTCGACCTGGGGCGTGTCCTCGGGGTCGATCAGGCTGACCAAGTGGTCGCGCCGGGGCGGAAAGGCGCCGGGCTCGACGCCCAGCAGGGCAAACATCTCGTCGGACCAGAACAGATGATTGCTGCCCAGGGTCAGATCCCAGATGCCAATGCCGGCGAAGCGTTGCGAGGTGCTGGCCCGCTCCTCGGCGGTGCGCAGGCGCGCCAGTTCCTGCTCGGCGCTGAGGTCGCGCAGCAGCCACAGGCGGTTGGTGGCGAGCGGGGTGGCGCAGATCATCAAGGCGGGGAACCATCCCCCGTCCGGGCGGTGGGCGGTGCCGCGCACGGAAAGGGTGCTCCCCTGGGCCAGGGCGGCGCTGACGGTGCCCCCGAACAAAACGCGGGCCAGCGTGCCCGGGCGGATGCCGTCGGGATAGCCCAGCATGGTGGCGGCCCGCCGGCCGGCCCACACGACCCGGCCGAAGCGGTCGATTTCCATCACGCCTTCGCTGGTGTGCTCCAGCACGGTTTCCAGCAAGCGCAGACGGTCGCGCACCCGCCACAGGGCAGCGGCGACGCCGGTCCCGAGCAGGGTCAGCAGCAAGGCGACGGCAACGAAGACCTGGCCAGTCATGGGTGTGGAACTGTTCGCGGCGACAGGGGCGGAGAGCTGGTCATCCGATGGGCAAAAAAAGCCGCATCCAGCCCCCCGGCGATTACTGACATATCAATCGCAGGTCTGTCCAGTCCACCGGGTCCATCGCGACGTCGCCACCGCGTGGCGCGGCGCCCAGGCGTCGCAGCCGGGCCGACGAAAGCGGGTTGTTTTGCACGAAAGCGGGAATTTCCAAGGCTCCCAGGGTTTCGGGGCGTGCCGCGTCGCTCCCGGGCTCGTTTTGCCCCGGGCGGGCAAGGGTCTGGTCCTCGATGAACAGCGAGAGGCTTCGCGCGCGCAAGCCGGCGTCGCGCAACAAGCCCATGGCTTGGGCATCGGCGGTCACGATCTGGTCCATCGAGCGGGCCAGGCCGGTTTCCAGGTAGCTCTCCAGGCGCAGGGGCCGGGCCTCGTGGAGATGGACGAGCAAGGGCAGGAAGGCGCGCGCGCCGTGGCGGCGCAGCACGGCGACGGTGCCCTGGCGCAGAAGGGTCTGGGCCAGGGTCTGGGCCACGATGCCCGCGACTTCGTCGGGGCTGCGCAAGGAAAGCAGCAACCCTTCGCTGAACACCAGGTGGCCGCCCGGGAATCCCAGCGCCACGACGGCGGGGGTGTGCAGGACCTCGGCGGTGAGGGGCCAGGGGGCGGGGTGGGCGCGGTCGAGTCGGCGCAGCAGGCGGTCCAGGGCCAGGCGGCCGGGCAGGGCGTCGCACACCCGTGTCCGGCTTTCCTCGTGGAAGCGGGCGAGCAGGGCATCCCCCCAGGCCTGTTCGGCGCTGGCGGGAACAAAGGCTTCCAGGCGGTTGGCGACTCCGGGCAGGGACAACAGGCCAAGCCCTCCCAGCCCTCCCAGGAGGAACGCCACCAAGGCGAGGCCCCCCCCCTTGAGCAGGCGGCGCGGCGAAGCCAGGGTCAGGCGCCAAAGGGCGAGGCGCGCGCGCAGCCACGGCCAGCCCGACAAACGCAAGGGGTCGCCGGGCGCCCTTGACGGAGCCTGAAACAGCGCCAGGAACGGCGCCAGGAGGGCGTCCAGGGCCCGCCCGGGGCCGGAGCGCGACGAAGGGGAATCCGGCCCGGGTTCAGGGGAGGCGCGGGGGCGGGGCCTGGGGGCGGGGCGGCCACCCGAGGGAGGGGGAACGTCGATGTCCAGGCGCTGGCCGGGGGTGGGGCGGCAGTGCAAGGCCAGGCCGGTCCCGGTGGCCGGGCGCGGCCGCACGACATCGTTCCAGGCCCAGGCCGCCACCAGCAGGCCCTGGGCATCGCGGATTTCCAGCAGCCGGGGGGTGGGCAAGACGGTCACCGCCACCGGCTGCCGTCTGGCATCAGCGGAGAAGCGGCCATCGTAGGGCCGTCCGGCTTCCAGGCCAAACCTGAGGGCATGCCCGCCCGCGCGGGCGCTTGGTGACTCGATCATGTCGCGAGAATGAAGGATCATCCCCAAGAAAACGTGAAAGGAAGCCCGGGCGGGGATCGCGAGCGGCGCGAGGCGGCATCTTGATCTTTTGGCGCGCGGACCCCCACCCTCGCGGTGGCGGGTCCCGGCGCGGGCCCGATGGTTTTCCCGATGTCAGGCAAGGGCCGCGTTCCGATGAAGGCGTTGTCTTCCCCCAAGTCCCCGACTTCTTCCTTTGTCCCCTCCCGGCCCGAGCGGCCCGGGCTCGGGATTTTGTGCCTGGTGGGCACCACCTTGATTTTCGCGGGCCAGGACGCGATCACCAAGCATCTGGTCGCGCTGTATCCCGTGTCGTTCATCGTCATGGTGCGCTACTGGGTGTTCGCCGTGTTCGCGCTGGGCCTCGCGTGGGCGGGGACCCGGGGCAAGGGGCCCGGCGCCCTGGCCGGGGCCCTGAAAAGCCGCCGGCCCTTGATCCAGATCGTGCGCGCCTTGCTTCTGGTGAGCGAAATCGCCCTGATGGGGCTTGCCTTCCGGTATCTGGGGCTGGCCGAGGTCCAGGCGGTGTTCGCCATTTACCCGCTGATGGTCATGGTTCTGGCCATTCCGGTCCTGGGCGAGCGGGTGGGCTGGCGGCGCTGGGCCGCGACCGGGGTGGCGTTCGCCGGCCTGCTGTTGATCGTGCGCCCGGGCCTGGGCGCCTTTCAGCCGGCGGCCCTGTACGCGGCCCTGGCGGCCGCCCTCTACGCGCTGTTCATGGTGCTGAGCCGCCTGGTCAGCCGCGACGACGGGGCCGCCACCACCCAGGTGTACGCGGCCGGCATCGGGGCCCTGGTGCTCAGCCTGTGGGGGTTGGGCGAGTGGCCCGTCCTGCCCGTCGCGGATTGGGCCTGGCTGGGCGCGCTCGCGTGCCTCGCGGTGGGCGCGCACGTGCTTTTGCTGGCCGCCTTGACGTTTGCCCCGGCCTCGGTGTTGCAGCCCTACAATTACCTGATGCTCGTGTGGGCGATCGGCGTGGGCTACGCGGTCTTTGGCGACGTGCCCGACGCCTGGACGCTGGGCGGCGGCGCGGTGATCGTCGCCTCGGGGCTTTATGCCCTGCACCGCGAGCGTCTGCGGGCCCGCCGGACGCCCGCCGGCGGCCCGCCCCCGCAACCGGTCACGCAAAAGGAAGGCCGGAGCGCGTGAAACGTTTTGACCGCTTCGATGGAACGGCCCATATCCCAGGAAATGAAAGGGCGCGAAGGATCGCGGCCGGTGTGCGCCTTCCCGCCTTGCGTTCATTTCCCTTGCCGGCGTTGCCAGACAGGACAAGACCATGACCGTGCCCGTGACCGCCCGCCCCCGCCCGATGGTGCTGTGCATCCTGGATGGCTGGGGTCACCGCGACAACCCGGCGGACAATGCCATCGCACTCGCCCGCACGCCCACCTGGGACCACCTGATGGCAACCTGCCCGCATGCCCTGGTCGAAACCAGCGGCCTGGATGTGGGCCTGCCCCACGGGCAGATGGGCAACTCCGAGGTCGGGCACATGAACCTGGGCGCGGGCCGGGTGGTGATGCAGGACCTGCCCCGCATCGACCAGGCGATCGACAACGGATCGTTCTCCGACATGCCCGCGTTCACGAATTTCGTCGAGGCGTTGCGAACCAGCGGCGGCACGGCGCATGTCATGGGCCTGCTGTCGCCGGGCGGGGTGCACTCGCACCAGCATCACATGGCGGTGATCGCGCGGCGCCTGGCCGAGTTGGGGATCAGGGTGCGCGTGCACGCCTTCCTTGACGGTCGCGACACGCCGCCGCGCTCGGCGACGGGGTTCATCGAAACCTTCCAGGAGGAAGCAGGGCCGGCGGCGCCGATCGCCACCGTGTCGGGGCGCTACTACGCCATGGACCGCGATAATCGTTGGGACCGGGTGGAAGCGGCCTGGAACGCCCTGGTCGAGGCCCGGGGCGAGCAGGCCGCCGATCCCCTGGAGGCGGTCAGCGGATTCTACGACGCCCACGACAAGGGCGACGAGTTCGTGCTCCCGACCGTGATCGAGGGGTACACCGGCATGGCCGACGGCGACGGGGTGTTTTTCGTCAACTTCCGGGCCGACCGGGCGCGCGAGATCACCCGGGCGCTGATGGATCCCGGCTTCGATGCCTTCGCGCGGCGCCTGCCCCGGTTCGCCGCCCGGCTGGCCATGACGGAATACTCGCGCGAGCACAACGCCTTCATGGAGGTGCTGTTCGCCCCCGAAAGCCTGCGCAACATCCTGGGCGAGGTGGTTTCGGCCGCCGGCCTGACCCAGTTGCGCCTGGCCGAGACCGAGAAGTACGCCCACGTCACCTTTTTCTTCAACGGGGGCGAGGAAACCCGCTTCCCCGGCGAGGAACGCATCCTGGTCCCCAGCCCCCGGGTGGCGACCTACGACCTGAAGCCCGAGATGTCGGCTCCGGAGGTGACCGACGCCCTGGTGGGCGCGATCGAGGGCGGCCAGTTCGACGTGATCATTGTCAACTACGCAAACGGCGACATGGTGGGGCACACGGGCATCCTGGAAGCGGCCATCCGCGCGGTTGAAACGGTGGACACCGGCCTGGCCCGGGTCGAGGCGGCGCTGAAGGCCGCCGGCGGCTGCATGCTGCTGACCGCCGACCACGGCAACGCCGAGATGATGCGCGATCCCACCACCGGCGAGCCCCACACCGCGCACACGGTGGGCAAGGTTGACCTGCTGCTGGTCAACGGTCCGCACGGGGTTGGTCTGAAGGACGGGCGCCTGGCCGACATCGCGCCCACGCTGCTGGCCCTGATCGGCCTGAAGCAGCCGGCCGAAATGACCGCGGAGAGCCTCCTTCAAAAGGCCGGGGCTTCCCCCCGGACCGGCACCGGTGAATAACACGCCCTTCCGGGCGTCCCGCGTCCGCCGGGCCCTGGGGGATTCCCCCGGGGCGCGGGGGGGGCGCGTGGCACCGGCAAGGGCGTGGCGGGCCCTGGCCCTGGCGGCGCTGGTCGCCGCCGGGACCGGGCTGGCGGCCAATGGCGTTGGCGCGGCGGATCCGTCGCCCTCGGACCTGGAGGAAGTCGAACGCGCCTTGCAGCGCGAAAAGGCCGAACGCGCCCGCCTGGAGCGCGAGGCCGCCTCGACGGAAAAGGAACTGGCGGGCCTGGGCCAGAAGCTGGCGGCGGCGGCCAAGCGGGTGCAAGACCAGGAAGAAACCCTCTCGGCCCTGGAGGCGCATCTGGCCGGGCTCAACCGGGAGGAAGAAAGCCTGCGCGCGGCCCTGGCCCGGCGCGACGAGCAGATCGTGCATGTGCTCACGGCCGTGCAGCGGCTGGCCTGGCGCCCTTCCGAGGCCCTGCTGGTGCAGCCGGCGCCTCCCGCCGACACGGTGCGGGTGGCGATCTTGCTGCGTCAGGCGATTCCCCGCATTCGCGAGAACGCCCAGGCCCTGGCCGGGCAGCTGGTGGCGCTGCACAACATCGACACGGCCATCCGGGCGCAGCGCGCCCAGATCCGCGCGACCAGCGACGCCCTGCGCGCCGAGCACACGGGCCTGCAGGCGCTCAGCCGCGAGAAGCAATCGATGATCCGCGATCTGCGGGCCCGGGGCCAGGCGGCGGAGGAACGATCCTCGCAGCTGGCGCGCGAGGCCCAGGACATGCGCGACCTGCTGGCCCGCCTGGAGGCGGAAAAGAAAGCCCGCGAGGAAGAGGAAGCGCGCGCGCGCAAGGCCGAGGAGGAACGCCGCCTGGCCGAGGCCCAGGAGCGGGCCCGGGCCCGCGCCGCCCTGGCGACGCGAGCCAAGCCCGAAACGCCCGTGGCCTCGATCGAGACGCCGGCGCCCCGGCCGTCGGGGCACGAAACCGGGTTCGAGCGCGCGCGGGGCGCCATGCCCTTCCCGGCGCGCGGCCGGGTCGTGAATACCTATGGCGAGCATCTGAGCCTGGGGGGGGTCTCGCGGGGCTTGCGCATCGCCACGCGCTCGGGGGCGCAGGTGGTGACCCCCCACGACGGAACGATTGCCTTCGCCGGGCCCTTTCGAGGGTATGGCAATCTCTTGATCATTGATCATGGCGGAGGATATCATACGCTGCTGGCGGGGCTTGGCCGGATCGATGGTGTGGTGGGGCAGCGCCTGACCGCGGGTGAACCGGTGGGGACCATGCCGGTCGCGGACGGGAGCGGGGACGCGCCGACCCTTTATGTGGAGTTGCGCCGCAAGGGTCAGCCGATCAACCCTCTTCCCTGGCTTACGGCAAGCAAAGGCAACGCAAGCGGATGACCTTGAAGAACTGGATCATGGCGGGCGCCCTCGCTGGGTCGGCGTTCACCGCCGGGTACCTTTCGGGTGGGGGGTGGGCCGAGGCCCGCGGGGGCAGCACCTACGAATTGCTTGATCTCTTCGCCGACGTCTTCGAGCGTGTGAAACGCGATTACGTCGAGGAAGTGGCCGACGAACCCCTGATCGAGGCTGCCTTGAATGGCATGCTGTCCTCGCTCGATCCCCACTCGGGATATCTGAACGCCCAGAGCTTCGAGGACATGCAAGTCCAGACCCGGGGCGAGTTCGGCGGGCTGGGCATCGAAGTGACCATGGAACAGGGGCTGGTCAAGGTCGTTTCGCCGATCGACGACACCCCGGCGGCCCGCGCCGGTCTGCAGCCGGGCGACCTGATCACCCATCTGGATGGGGTCAGCGTCATGGGCATGGCCCTGGCCGACGCCGTCGACAAGATGCGCGGCCGGGTGGGCACCGACATCCGCCTGACCGTGCGTCGCGGGCCGCAAAAGGTGTTCGATGTCACGCTGACCCGGGCCGTGGTCACCATCAAGTCGGTGCGCTCCCGTCTGGAAGGCGATATCGGCTACGTGCGCATCACCACCTTCAGCGAAAAGACCGATGATGGCCTGGTCGATGCGATGAAGGCGCTCAAGCGTCAGTCCAAGGGCAAGCTGAAGGGCTATGTGCTGGACCTGCGCAACAATCCGGGCGGCCTGCTGGAACAGGCCATCGCGGTGGCCGATACCTTCCTCGACTCGGGCGAGATCGTTTCCACGCGCTCGCGCGACCCCAAGGACACCCAGCGCTTCAATGCGCGCTCGGGCGATCTGGCCGACGGGCTGCCCGTGGTGGTGCTGATCAACGGGGGCTCGGCCTCGGCGTCCGAGATCGTCGCCGGCGCCTTGCAGGATCATCAGCGCGCCCGCCTGGTGGGAACCCAGTCCTTTGGCAAGGGATCGGTGCAAACCATCATGCCGTTGCCCGGACACGGCGCCATGCGGCTGACCACCGCGCGCTACTACACGCCTTCGGGGCGCTCCATCCAGGCGGTGGGCATTCATCCCGACGTGGTGGTGGAACAGCCGGGCAGCACCTTGCCGCCCGGAATGCCCCAGGGCGAGGCATCGTTGCCGCACGCGCTGAACAACGACACCCCGGGCAAGATCCACCCGGCGGATCGGGTGGCTCCTGACTCGGACCCGTCGGAACCGCCCGTTGAAGAGATTCCGGAGCCTCAAAAGGACGGGGCGAACGGAACCGACGCGCAGTTGCAGCGGGCCCTTGACCTGTTGCACGGCGGCGAGGCGGCCCAGTCCCAGGCGCCGAACTAACGGCGCCGGACATCAAGCGGGGTAACGAACCGTGGCAAAAGGTCCCTCCCGGTCGCGCAGGCTCGCCTCGGACGAAGACGACGACGAGGACGACTTCGGCTTCGGTGGCGGCCGGGAGCGTCTGCTCGACAACGACGAGGATCGCTCCTCCGGCCGGGCCGGGGGAGGGGTTCTCCTTTGGGCGGGGCTGGCCACGATTCTGGGCGGAGGACTGATCGGGGCGTGGCTGCTGGTCGCCGGGGAGGCGCCGCCTCCCGTCGCCCCCCCGTCGGGGGGGGAAGCGGGGGCCAGCGCGGTGACCCGGACCCTGCCCCCGCCGGGATCGGCCGGCGATCTCACCCGCTTGCGGGAAGCCTCCTTGATGAGTCCGCCCGGACTGGAGGACTCGGGGCATTCGATGGAACGCCGGCCCTGGCTGTCGGAAACCGGACCCGACACGCCCGCGCCCGAGTCGGCTTCCTCCGCCGGAACGCCCGGGGATCACGCCACGGCGGCTTCCCCTCCTCCCTCCTCTCCCCCCTCTCCCCCCTCTCCCTCCTCCTCTCCCCTTTCCCGGCACGCGCCACCGGCCGACGCCCCGGCCAGCCCGGGCCCGGAACCCCAGGCCGGCGCGGCTCCGGCTCCGGCGCCGGTTCACGGCGACCAAGCCCCGGCACCGGCGCACGCGGACGCCCCCGCCACCGCCCCCGAATCCCCCAGCCTGGCGCGCGCCCTTCCCGCCATGGCGGCCGGAGGGGCGGCCGGGGAGCCGGCCGGTTTGTCGCGTCCGTCCGCCCGGTTGCTGCCGGCGGCCCCGGCCGGCGCGGAACCCCCTGTTCCGGCCCTGCCGGTCGAGGAGGGGTATCGCCCCGGACGCATGCCCCGGTTCAGCGACCTGCCGCCGCCGGGATCGCTGGGCGCGCAGCCGCTGCCCGACGCGCCGTTGACCAGCCTGCTGCGGGCGTCCGATCAGGGCCTGCTGCCCGTGATCGCCCAGGACGGGCGCATGGCGTGGCGCACCTACGCCCGGCCGTTCGAGGGCAATCCCTCGGCACCCCGCATTGCCATCGTGGTGACCGGGCTTGGCATGCGCTCGCCGGCGACGCGGGCCGCCATTACCCAACTGCCGCCCGACGTGACACTCGCGTTTTCGCCCTATGCCCCCAACTTGCCGGTGTGGATGGGCCAGGCCCGCCAGGCCGGGCATGAAACCGTGCTGGAACTGCCCGTTGAGTCGGTGGGCTTTCCGGCCACCGATCCCGGGCAGCTGGGCTTGCTGTCGATCGTGTCGGAACTGGAAAACCGCAAGCGGCTGGAATCCACCCTGGCCAGCGCCGGCGGCTACGTGGGGCTCATCGCCACCAACGTGGGGCGGGTGACCAATTCGGCCGCGTCGATGCGCCCCATCCTGGAGGTGCTGAAGGAGCGTGGCCTGTTGTATGTGCATCGGGGGGAGGCCCAGGCGGTCAATACCAACGCCGACGTGGCGCCACCGGTGAACGTCGTGACCACCGTCATCGATTCCCCCCCGTTCCAGCGGGCGATCGACCTGCGCCTGACGGCCTTGGAAGACGCGGCCCGGGCCCAGGGGTTCGCGGTCGGGACGTTGAGCGCGTCGCCGCTCGCGCTCTATCGTCTGACGCAGTGGCTGGGCACCTTGGAAAAGCGTGGCTTCGCGCTGGCGCCCGTATCCGCCGTGATGCTGACCTCGCAGGAGACTTCGTCCCGATGAAACCTTCTTCTCCTCCGGCCGACCCGTCCTACCGGCGTGGCGTGGGGATCATGCTGATCAACGCGGCTGGCCTGGTGTTCGTGGCCCAGCGCATCGATGTCGCGGCCGAGGCGTGGCAGATGCCCCAGGGCGGCCTGGAACCGGGCGAGGAGCCGCTGGCGGGGGCGTTGCGCGAACTGGAAGAAGAGATCGGCACCGCCCGGGCCGAGGTTCTGGGGGAAACGGCGGGGTGGCTGACCTACGACCTGCCCCAGCCCTTGCAAGGGGGACTGTGGCGCGGGCGCTATCGCGGCCAGACCCAGAAGTGGTTCGCCCTGCGCTTCACCGGACAGGACCAGGACATCAACCTGGCGACCGAGCATCCCGAGTTCCGGGAATGGCGCTGGGTGCCGGTGGAAACCCTGGTGGCGCGGATCGTCCCCTTCAAGCGGGCCCTCTACGAAGCCGTTGTCGCCGAACTGGGCTCCTACGCCCGTCCCGTCGCCTGACCCCTTTGGTTCCCTTCGGCTTCCGGGCCGGGCCCCAAGGCCTGGCGTGGGGGGCGCGTGGGGGATTTTGCCGGATTCAATAAACCATGGATACAGTGTATTCCAATTTGTGTGTTCTGGGTGGTGGCGCCTGGGGCACGGCCCTGGCCCAGACCGCGCGGCGCGCGGGCCGGTCGGTCATGATGTGGGCGCGGGAGCCCGAGGTGGCCGAGGCCATCAACACCCGCCATGAAAACACGGATTTCCTGCCGGGCGTGCCCCTGGATCCGGCCTTGCGGGCCAGCGCGTCCCTGGGCGAGGCGCTGGCGGGGGCCGAGGCGGTTCTCGTGGTCTGCCCGGCCCAGGCCCTGCGCGCGGTCCTGGCGGCGGCGGGACCCGTCTGGCCCCAGGGAGCCCCCATGGTGCTGTGCGCCAAGGGAATCGAGCAGGGCTCGGGCCTTTTGATGACCGAGGTGGCCGCCGCCGCCCTGCCCGAGGTCGCCCAGGCGGTGCTGTCGGGCCCCACCTTCGCCCACGAGGTGGCCTTGGGCCGCCCCACGGCGGTGACGGTGGCGGCGACGGATCCGGATCTGGCCGAGCGGGTGGTCGCCACGCTCGGCACCAAAACCTTCCGGCCCTACGCGGGAACCGACCCGGTGGGGGCCGAGATCGGAGGCGCGGTCAAGAACGTGCTGGCGATCGCCTGCGGTATCGTTGAAGGGCTGGGCCTGGGCGACAACGCCCGCGCCGCGCTGCTGACCCGGGGGCTGGCCGAGATCATGCGCCTGGGCCGGGCGCGGGGCGCCGATCCGGCCACCCTGGCCGGGCTGTCGGGGCTGGGGGATCTGATTTTGACCGCGACCAGCACCCAGTCGCGTAATTTTTCGCTGGGGCTGGCGCTGGGCGAGGGGCAGGCCCTGGCCACGCTGCTGGACGGGCGGCGCTCGGTGGCCGAGGGCGTTCATACCGCGCGTGCTGTTGGCGCGCTGGCGGATCGCCTTGGGGTGGAAATGCCGATTTGCCAGGTTGTCAACGCCCTGCTGGAAGGCACGCAGGACGTTAGTGCCGCGATGGACGCGCTTCTGTCGCGTCCGCTTCGGACGGAAATCGACTAGTTCCAAGAGGATGGCCACCTCCCGCCAGCGTGTGCTAGGGTCCTGATCGGCGCCCTTTCCCCAAGGGCGTGCGTGGTTTTGACGCCGGCCAGGATGGGCGATGGATGCTCAAGGGATGGACCAACCGCACGGTGCCCCCGTTGCACTCCTTGATTGCGTCATGGGGGGGGCGCCTGGTTTTCGCGGCGGGGCTGCTGAGCATTGGGGGCGCCACCGCCGCCGCCCTTTGGGACCACTCCCTTCCCTCCGGGGACGGCGCCCTGGCCGCGCAGGCGGCCCGTCTGGGGCTTGATCGACAGATCACGGGCGTTCTCACCCGCCTGGAACGCCAGCGGGCCGACCTTGACACCCATGTCCGCGAGGAAATCCGGGCCCACAGCGCCGAGGGACTGGCTCTTGTCCAGGCGTTGAACCAGCAGCTTGGCGCGGTGGTGCCGGCCGAGGTCCTGCGCCCCTTGATGGTCGATTCCTTGCGGTCCCTGGGCTCCTTCCACGGGCTGGGGGGCTATTTCGTCATCAACGAGCATGGCCATGCGCTGCTGGCGCCACAGGGGCGGCCCGGGATGGGCGCGGCCAATGCCGACTCCGAGGCCCAGGGTGGCACGCTGATCCCCTCGCCGGTCACGGCCCTGGCGGTTCCCGGAGCCGAAGGCTTCGTGCGCTACGAGGACGAGGCCCCCCCCGGGGCGTCTGGCCGGACCATTCTCGCCCATTTTCGCCCCTTCCCCGCGCTGGGCTGGACCGTGGGCGCCGCCGCCGACCTGACGGCGCTGGAAGCCCAGGGGCAAGAGGTACTCCTGAAGGACCTGCGGGCCGAACGCGGGACCGACGATCCGGGTGTCTTGCTGCTCCCGGCCGAGGGAGCCCGCGAAACGCCCGCCCTGGGGGCGGATGCCACGGCGTTGGCCGCGCTGCCGGGCGGATCCGCGCTGGTGGCGTCGATCCAGGCCCTGGCGCGGACCGGCGGCGGGGTTGCGCGCGTTGACTGGCCCTTTCCCCCGGGGAGTCCCCCGGCGCCGGGCCTGGTGCGGGTGAAGGTGTTCGAGCCCTGGCACTGGGCGGTGGCGGTGGGCGAACGCGAGCCCGCTCCGCAAGCCGCCGCCGGCGTGCTCGCGGCGTGGACGGACAGCGGGCCGGTCCTTCTTCTCCTGGGCGGCCTGCTGGGCGGTGGTGCCCTGGGCGTGGGCCTCCTGGTGTTCGGCATGGGGCGGGCGGTGCGCCAGGCCCGGGCCTCGCTGGCCGCGCAGGCCCTCGCTCTTGAGGAACGCGAGCAAGAGCGCAGGCTGGTCGGCCAGGTCATCGAAACGGCGGCCGAGGCGGTGTTGATCACCGACAGCGAGCTTCATATCCAGCGGACCAACGCGGCGTTCAGCCATCTGACCGGGTATCCCGCCGACGAGGTTCTGACGCGCTCCTTGTTCCTCCTCGCTTCCGATCGCCACGACCGGCGTTTCCTGGTCACCATCCGCAGCGCCGTGCGCGCGACCGGCTTGTGGCAGGGCGATTTCTGGGTGCGCCGGCGCGACGGAGCCGTGGTGCTGTGCCGGTTGCGACTTGCGCAGGCACGCACCCAGGAAGGGAAAATCGGCAACCACGTGGCGTTGCTGTCCGACATCTCCGAACGCAAGGCCGCCGAGGAGCGCATCCGGCAGCTGGCCTATTTCGATCCCCTCACCCAGTTGCCCAACCGCTTGCAGCTGCGCAACCGTCTGGCGCAGGCGATGGCGGCCACCGAGCGCTCGGGCAGCCAGGGGGCGGTGCTGTTCATCGACCTGGACAACTTCAAGACCCTGAACGACACCCGGGGCCACGACATCGGCGACAAACTGCTGATCGAGGTGGCGGCGCGGCTGCGCGACGCCTTGCGCGAGCGCGACGTGGTCGCCCGGGTGGGCGGCGACGAATTCGTGGTGATCTTGCCCCACCTCGACGCGGATCCCGCCGAGGCGGCCGCGCAGGTGGAGCGGGTGGCCGAGAAAATCCTGATCCGCCTGAACGTGCCGTGCGAGATCGAGGGGCTGGCGCATGTCACCACCCCCAGCATCGGCGCGTGCCTGTTCTCGGGCGAAAGCGAGTCGGTGGATACGCTGCTCAAGCATGCCGACACGGCCATGTACCAGGCCAAGGCCCGGGGTCGCAACCGGCTGTGCTTCTTCGAGCCCGCGATTCAAGATGCCCTGATGCGCCGCTCGCGCCTGGAAAACGACCTGCGCGAGGCCATCGACCGCGAGGAGTTCGTGCCCTTCTTCCAGCCGCAGGTGGACGACGAGGGCACGCTGGTGGGGGCCGAGGTGCTGGTGCGCTGGATCCACCCCAAGGCCGGCCTGATCGGGCCCGGCGAGTTCGTGCCCCTGGCCGAGGAAACCGGCCTGATCGGCGCCATGGGCCGCCAGATGCTGGAATGTACCTGCGCCTTGATCAAGAAATGGGAAGCCGAGGGGATCGGCGGCTCCCTGGCGCTGGCCGTCAACGTCAGCGCGGCCCAGTTCCGCGATCCGTTGTTCGTCAAGCAGGTGCTGGATCTGCTGTCGCACTATGGGGTGGATCCCGGGCGCCTGAAGCTGGAACTGACCGAAAGCCTGGTGATCGACGACATCCAGGGCAGCATCCGGACCATGAACCGCCTGAAGGCCGAGGGGCTGGGCTTTTCCATGGACGATTTCGGCACCGGGTATTCGTCGCTGTCGCAGCTCAAGCGCCTGCCGCTGGATCAGCTGAAGATCGACCGCTCGTTTGTCGAGGACGTGACCAGCGATCCCAACGACGCGGTGATCGTGCGCACCATCATCGCCATGTCGCGCAGCCTGGGCCTTGATGTCCTGGCCGAGGGAGTGGAAACCCCCGAGCAACGCGCCTTCCTGGTCGCCAACGGCTGCCAGGCCTTCCAGGGCTTTCTGTTCAGCCCGCCGGTCGATGCCCGGACCTTCGAGGACATGCTGGGCGGGCCGGTGACTTTTCCGGTGTCCGATCTCCAGGCCTGGCGTCCGGGAGGCCGGAAGGACTACCCGTTGTCTTCCTCGTAGCGCACGCGGTCGAAATACAGGCCGTCGGCCGGGGCCGTGGGGCCGGCGGCGGCGCGGCTGCGCGCCGCCAGGGCCGAGGCCACGTCGTCCGCCGTCCAGCGCCCTTCCCCGACCAGGACCAGGGTTCCCACCATGTTGCGCACCTGGTGGTGCAGGAACGAGCGCGCCCGGGTGGTGACGTGGATTTCCTCGCCCACCCGGGCCACCCGAAGATCGCCCAGCGTCTTGACGGGGCTGTCGGCCTGGCACTCGCTGGCCCGGAAGCTGGAAAAGTCGTGGCGTCCGATCAGGACACGCGCCGCGTCGTCCATGGCCCGGGCGTCGAGATCCCGGGGCAGCCACCACACCCGGCCGCGATCCAGGGTCGGCGGGGCCAGGCGGGTGAGGATGCGGTACAGATAGGCGCGTTCAATGGCGGAAAAGCGGGCGTGAAAGGTGTCGTCCACCTCGCGGCTGGCGACCACCGCCACGGGATGCGGGCGCAGATGGGCGTTCAGGGCCTTCATCACGGTGCGCGCGCCATAGGCGCGGGGCAGATCCAGGTGCGCGCCCTGGCCCAGGGCATGCACGCCCGCGTCGGTGCGTCCCGAGCCATGAACCCGCACCTGTTGCCCGCACAGGCGAAAGGCGGCGACTTCCAGGACCTCTTGCACCGACAGGCCATTGTCCTGGCGCTGCCAGCCAACGAAGGGGCGGCCGTCGTACTCGACGGTCAGGAAGTAGCGGGGCATGGCCTGACAGGGTTTTTGTTACGAAAGAACGGTGCCCGCGGGGATGGGGCACCCGCGCAGGAAGGCTTCGGCCGCCATGGGCGCGCGCCCGGCGCGCTGCAAGGTGACAAGGCGCACGGCGCCCTCGCCACAGGCCACGAGCAGGCCATCGTCCAGCACCGTGCCCGGCGCGCCCTGGCCCGGCTCGGCCCGGGTCATCAGCACCTTGACCCGGTCCTTGCCCAGGGGGAACCAGGCACCGGGGAAGGGCGAAAAGGCGCGGGCCTGGTGGTCGATCACGCTCGCCGGGCGACTCCAGTCCAGGCGGGCCTCGGCCTTGTCGATCTTGGCGGCGTAGGTGATGCCGTCCTCGGGCTGGGGGCGGGCGGTCAGGGAACCGGCGGCCAGGGCTTCCAGGGCGGGGCCGATCATCCGGGCGCCCAGCGCCGACAGGGCGTCGTGGAGCGAGGCCGCCGTGGTCTCGGGGCCGATCGGCACGCGCTCCAGGGCCAGCATGGCCCCGGTATCCAGGCCTTCGTCCATCTGCATCAAGGTGATGCCGCTTTCGCTGTCGCCGGCTTCGATCGCGCGCTGGATGGGCGCCGCGCCGCGCCAGCGCGGCAGCAGCGAGGCGTGGATGTTGACGCAGCCCAGCCGGGGCGCTTCCAGGATGGCGCCGGGCAGGATCAGGCCATAGGCGGCGACCACCGCCACGTCGGCGTCGAGCGCGCCAAAAGCCGCCTGGTCGGCCGGATCGCGCAGGCGGGCCGGGGTGAACACGGGAAGACCCAGGGCGAGGGCGGCGGCATGGACCGGAGTCGGGCGCGGGGCCTGGCCCCGTCCGGCGGCGCGGGGCGGCTGGCTGTACACGCCCACCACGGTGAAGCGCTCGGCCAGGGCGTGGAGCACGGGCACCGAGAAATCAGGGGTGCCCATGAAAACAACGCTCAGGCTCACGCGACCACTCCCTTGGCCGGGGCGCGCTCGCGCGAGGGGCCCGAGCGCATCATCTTTTTCAAGCGGCGCATGACCATGCCCCGGCGCAGGGCCGACAGGTGATCCACGAACAAGGTGCCTTCCAGGTGGTCGATTTCGTGCTGCAAGACCACGGCCAGCAGGCCATCGGCCTCGATCTCGCGCCCGGCGCCGGTTTCGTCGAGATAGGCCACCTTCACCCGCGACGGACGGACCACGGTTTCAAACTGCTCGGGCAGGGACAGGCAGCCTTCTTCGTAGGGGCTGGTCTCCTCGGAGGTCCACACGATGCGCGGGTTGGCAAGGCGCAAGGGGCGCGGTTCCTCGCCCTCGCGGGCGGGATCCACCACGATCACCTGGCGCGACACGCCGACCTGCGGCGCGGCCAGGCCGATGCCCGGAGCCGCGTACATGGTTTCCAGCATGTCGTTCATGAGACGCACAACGGCCGCGTCGACCGAGTCCACCGGCAGGGCCTTGCGTTTCAGGCGCGGATCCGGCGCCGTCAGGATGGGAAGCAGGGCCATGGGCGATCCGTCTCTTGTCCGTGTTTTCAGGAATTCTCCCAAATAAGGCGAGGAAGCCCTGGCGTCAAGAACGCCCGCCTTGCCTTGAGGCAATTGATTTGTTTCGATCGTGGCCCCGAGGGCCGCAAGCCGATATACAAGAAAGAACGACGTTTCCCATCCCCAGGGATCCCCCGATTCCGGTCCCTTCCCCGGACCAAAGAGGTCGCATGTCTCGGACCCGCATCCGCAAGCCCCGCGCCCTGATTGATCGCAAGGCGTTGACCGTCATCCTGGAGGACATGGTGGCCTCGGTCCCCGACAACCGGGACCGCCGGGCGCGCCTGCTGCCCTTGCTGCGCAAGGCGCTGGCCGACGGCCGCGCCGAGGTCAAGCGCCGTTTCCTGAAGGAACGGGGCACCGGAGCCGCCGCCTTCGCCGAGAACAGCTATCTGATGGATCAGATCATCCGGCTGTTGTTCGACTTCGTGACCGTGCACGTCTACCCCCGGGGCAACCGCACCACCGGCGAGCAGATGAGCGTGCTGGCCGTCGGCGGTTATGGCCGGGGCGAGATGTCGCCCCACTCCGACATCGATCTTTTGTTCCTGCTGCCCTACAAGTCCACGCCGTTGCATGAACAGGTCGTCGAGTTCATGCTTTACGTGCTTTGGGACCTGGGGCTCAAGGTCGGGCACGCCACCCGCTCGGTGGATGAATGCATCCGCCAGGCCCGGGCCGACACCACCATCTGCACCGCCTTGCTGGAAGCGCGCTTTTTGTGGGGCAACCGCGAGCTGCCCTTGGCCTTGCGCCAGAAGTTCCAGGCCAATGTCGTGGCCGGGGCGGGCGCCGACTTCATCGATTCCAAGCTGGCCGAGCGCGACGAACGCCACGCCCGCATGGGCGACAGCCGCTATGTGCTGGAACCCAACATCAAGGACGGCAAGGGCGGCCTGCGCGACCTGCACACCTTGCTGTGGATCGCGCGTTTCATTTACGGCGTCAGTGAAATGTCGGAACTGGTGGCCTGCGGGGTGCTGACCCCCGACGCGGCCAGCAAGTTCACGCGCGCGCGCAACTTCCTGTGGACGGTGCGCTGTCACCTGCATTACCTGACCAACCGTCCCGAGGAGCGCCTGACCTTCGACGTTCAGCCCGAAATCGCCGCGCGCATGGGCTATGCCGACCGCAACGGGGTGCGCGGCGTCGAGCGCTTCATGAAGCACTACTTCCTGATGGCCAAGCGGGTGGGCGACCTCACGCGCATTTTCTGCGCCGTTCTGGAAAACCAGCAAAAGCGGCGCCCGGGCCTGTCGATGACCAGCCTGCTGGCCCGCAAGCGCAACCTCGCGGGCTTTCGGGTGGACGCCGGGCGTCTCGCGGCCCCGGCCCCCGACACCTTCCGCAAGGATCCGCTGGCGATCATGCGCCTGTTCAAGGTGGCGCTGGACCAGAACCTCGACATTCATCCCGACACCTTGCGCCTGATCACGGAAAGCCTGCCCCTGGTCAAGACCCTGCGCCAGGACCCGGCGGCCAACGCCTTGTTCCTGGAGATCCTGACCGCGCGCAACGATCCGGAAACCGCCTTGCGCCAGATGAGCGAGGCCGGGGTGCTGGCGCGCTTCCTGCCCGAGTTCGCGCGGGTCACCGCCCAGATGCAGTTCGACATGTACCATGTGTACACGACCGACGAGCACACCATCCGGGCGATTGGCCTGTTGCACCGCCTGGAAACCGGGGCCATCAAGGACCTGATGCCCACGGCCGCGCGCGAGGTTCACAAGATCCTGTCACGGCGGGCCTTGTACGTTTCGGTCCTGCTGCACGACATCGCCAAGGGACGCGGCGGCGATCACTCCGTGCTGGGGGCCGACATCGCGTTGAAGCTGGGCCCGCGCCTGGGCCTGAGCCCCGAGGAAACCGAAACCGTTTCGTGGCTGGTGCGCCATCACCTGCTGATGTCGCGGATCGCGTTCAAGCGCGACGTGGACGACATCAAGACCATTCTTGATTTCGTCGAGATCATGCAGTCCGTCGAGCGGCTGCGCCTGCTGCTGGTGCTGACCACCGTGGATATCCTGGCGGTGGGGCCGGCGGTGTGGAACAACTGGAAGTCCTCTTTGCTGCGCGAGCTGTACATGCGCGCGGAAGACCTGATCACCGGCGGCTTCCAGGCCGAGGCCCGCGACAAGCGGGTGGCCGACCGGCGCGAGCAGCTGGCCCTGGCCCTGACCGACTGGCCCGAAGCCGAGCGGACCGCCTACCTGGAGCGTCATTATCCCGCCTACTGGCTGACCTTCGACAGCCTGACCCATATCCGCCACGCCCGGGTGATCCAGCGCGCGCGTGAAACCGGCACGGTGGTGGCGGTCGAGGTTATTCCCGATACCCACCGGTGCGTGTCCGAGGTCATCATCTACACCGAGGACCACCCGGGCCTGTTTTCCAAGATCGCCGGGGCCATGGCGCTCGCCGGCGTGACCATCGTGGATGCGCGCATCACCACCATGACCGATGGCATGGCGCTGGATACCTTCACCGTCCAGGCCCTGGACGGTCAGGCCATCGCCGAGCCCGACCGCATCGCCCGCCTGACCCGCACGGTCCGGGGCGTGCTGACCGGCGAGATCAACCTGTCGCGGGCCCTGTCCGAGCAAAGCCCCCGCCTGCCCGAACGCACCCAGGCCCTGCCGGTGCGCCCGCGCGTGCTGATCGACAACCAGGCCTCGAAAACGCACACGGTGGTCGAGGTCAACGGCCGCGACCGCCCGGGCTTCCTGCACGCGGTGACCCAGGCCATGACCCGGGTAGGGGTGCAGATCTCCTCGGCCCGGGTTTCAACCTTTGGCGAGCGGGCGGTGGACGTTTTTTATGTGAAGGATGTTTTCGGCATGAAGGTGGTGCATCGCACCAAGCTGGCCCAGATCCGCGAGGCGCTGGAAGAGGCCATTGCCGATCCGGCCGAAACCGCCTCGCCCCTGGTCGGCTGACCCGGCGGGTCGGGGGGACGTCGCGGCGGATCACGGAGCGGGCGGCGGGGCAAGGAAACCAGCGGGGGGGGAAGGTGGCGCGTCGAAGCCTTCCCGCTTCCCCGATCCGGGCGCGGGCCGTCAGGCCGGCACCGACTCGTCGCGTCCCTCGCCGCTGGACTCGGCTTGTTCCGCCTGCTGGGGCTCGGCCGCCGGACGGCGACGACGACGCGGCGCGCGCTCGGGCTTGGGCGGGGCGCTGGCGGGGCGGTCGTCCTCGGCGACGGAGGGCTGCGGTTCCACCCCCGGGTCCCGGGTCACGATCACGTCGGGCTGCGGGCCTTCGCCGGGGCGGGGCTCGGAAGAGCGCGCGTTGTCGTAGCGGTGGTAGTCGCGGCTGTTGTCGCGGCTGTTGTCGCGAAGGTCTTCTTCTTCCATCCCGTCGTCGTCGTCCTCGAACGCGCCGGTGGGAGGCAGCTGCTCGTCGGGCTTGATGTAGCGCCCGGTCAGCGCGTTGAGCACGCGCTGGTAATGGTCGGCGTGCTGGTGGCAGTTTTCAGCCAGGATGCGATCGCCCTGCGAGGCCGCGTCGCGGGCCATGGCCAGGTACTTTTCAACCAGCTGCTGGGCATTGCCTCGGACACGGACGCCGGGACCGTTGGAATCGAACACCTGATTGCGGTTTGGGGGCCGCTTGCCGTTCATGTTTCGACTGCGGGGGCGGCCGCGCGAGTTCGCGTTTTTCATGGTCCCGTCAAATCTCCAGGATGAGGACTGCTTTTCCACGGTGTTTCCTTGGATTCCATCAGCAAAACCGCCCACCAACCCGTGGGGCGTCGTTTGTCCGAAGGGAATCTCTGTTGCCCAGGCGCCGGGCGGTGCCATGACCCAGGTTGGTTCAGGGATATCGCCGCGTGCCCCGGGGATCGCCCACGATCCCACGCGCTTGCTTTCACAGTGTCGCGGCCTTCCGGCCACGCCTTCGCCGGCCTGGAAGATCAGGCTTGCGCATAGGGGAAAGCCGACCGCCTGTCAACCCCCGCTCCCGTCCGCTTCCGGGTTTTGTTCCCGGGACGGAGCGCCTTACCCACTCTTTGACCTGGCGTGAGTTCACCAAGGCGGCATGGTTCCACGGCCAGTTCGCCCACCCCGGAGCATCGTGCGTTGAACCGGATCCAGGGACGACGCTCTAAGTCTTTGTTTTTGGCTTCGACTTATCCGAAAAGCGGCTTCCGCTTTCGGCTCCTACTCTAGGCGCTCAGGGGCCCTTGTGCCAGCGTTTTCTTCCTTTCAAGGGCTCAAGGCGCCTTCGTATCCCGTTCGATTCTATCGGTAAAGGGATGATAGGTCTCGCCGGGGCGAAGGCGGACGACGCTGGTTTCCCGAGGGCCCCGGCTAATTGCCAAGGTGGCGCCGTCGGGGGTCACATGCAAGACCCGGGCGTGCGGCGGGGGCGCATCCCCAGGGCCCAGGGCCTTGCCATTCACCCAGAGTCGCCATGCCGAGGGGGCGGCCCACATCAATCCGTCCAAACCGAGGTCGGCCAGGTCGCGCCAGCCCGGCGGGCGGCCCCAGGGACCGGCCTGGATGGCCTGGCTCAGCCGGGGCAGCTCGGCCGGGTTGCCGACCAGAACGGTGGCGGGCGCGGGCGCGGGCGGCAGGTCGGGCACGGCCAGGGGCCCCGGGGGCGGCGGTGGCGGGGCGGGCGCGCCGGCGTGCTCCAGCGTGGTGGCGTTCAAGCGCGCCTCGAAGGCCACCAGCGCGACCGGCTGGCCGGCCCGGATGGCGGCAAGGGGCAGGGCGGGCCCCGTTTCCTCGCGCCACAGGGCGAGGCGCGCAAGGCTCAGGTGTCCCTGGCCGTCGCTCAGAAGGGCGTCGATCAGCGACAGGATGTCGCCATCGACCAGGGCGGCCCCGGTCAAGGTCAGGGGGCGGACCGTGCGCGCAAGGCCTGGCGCCGGTTCCTCGCGCTGGGGGGTGTCCCATGTCCAATCGAGGCGGCCCAGGCGCCGCTCCTCGGCCAGGCGCAAGGTGGTGGCGATGAGCAGATCCGGGCTGGCGGTGGCGAACAGGCCGTTTTCCCGGCCCTGCTGCCAGCGCGCGGCCAGGGGGCGCAAGGCGTCCAGCTCCTGCTGGCGTTGGGCGACGCTGGCCCGCTCCCGGACCAGGGTTTGGTGCAAGGCGTCGATCCGGGCGCGCTGGGCCTCGGCCTTCACATGCGCCACCCCGGCGACCGCCAGGGCCGCGCCCGCCAGGAACGACAGTCCCAGAAGCCGGACCAGGGGCGAAACCGGGCGGTGGCGGGGCTGAAGCACGCGGACGATGCGCGGCAGGGCCATCGTGCCCGGGGCCGAGGGCGTGCTCCCCTCCATGGCGAGGGAACCATCCGGGGCAGGGGAGTCCTCCGGGGCCGCGAGGGGGGCGGACTCCCCGGGAAGGGGGCGGGGTTCGGCCGACAGCGGCAGATCCCCGGCACGGGCTTCCAGGTCAAGGGGGCCGGCGGGCGGGCGGGGGATCATGGCGGCGCTCCCAAGGTCAGGTGCAGCACCACGGCGGGCTTGTCCGGGGCCAGGGCGGAGGGCAGTGGTCCGGCCAGGGTGCCCTGGCGCGGCCCGGACGGGGGCGGCGGTGTTTCCAGAACCAGGGGCTGGCCGGGAAACGCCAGGGCAAGGCGCTGGCCCAGGGCGGCGAGGGTGTCGGGGGTGGTCCTGGGTTCGGGCGCCAGCGTGACGTGCACGTCGAGGCCGGCGCCGGTCCGGGTCAGTTCCAGCCGGGAAACGGCCGTTTCGGGGCCCAGGGCGGCGCGCAGGCGCGCGGCGATCTCGGGGGGGTGGGGCAGGGCGGCGGAGGGCGGCGGCGGCAGGGCCCGCAGAACCTCGGGGGGCGCGGGCAACTGGGCCAGGGCCTCTTCCAGGCCGTGGGCGCTGGTGCGCAGGGCCTCGATCTCGTCTTCCAGAGCGGCGATCCGGGTGGCCTGGGTGGGCAGGGCGGTCAACTCCATCCCGGTGCCGGCCAGCCCGAGGAACGCGAGCACGCCAAGCGTGGCGGCCAGGCCCTGGCCCGACGTCGCGGGCGTCAGATGCGCGCCGATCAGGGGCAGGCGAACGGCGGCGGGATCGACAGGGCGCAGGTCCACGCTCTCGCGGGCCGGGGGCGTGAGGGCCCACAGGGCGGCCAGGGTCTCGGCGGCGACCGACGGGGGCGTCTGGTCGTCCAGGCAGGCCCCGGGCACGCTGTCGGCGACCCGGGCCGTTTCGGGAACCAGGACCGGGCCGCCATGGGCCAGGGGCGCCAGGCGCTCGGCCAGGGCCGGGGCCTCGTCGGCGGGCCAGCCCAGCACCACCAGGGCGCAGGGGTCGCCGCCGCGATAGCCGCGCCGGCGCAGGTAGGCGAGCAGGGTTTCCCCCTCGCCCAGCACGGTGTCGGGGTCGGGAGCCGACGGCCCCAGGCGCGCCAGGACGGGCCAGCCATCGCGGTAGGCCACCTGGCGCAGCCCCGCCCGCCCGGCCAGCCACACGATCCCCCAGGGCGGCGGGGCGTGGCCGTGGGCGGCCAGCAGGTGCGCGGCCAGCCCCGGCAGGCCGAGGGCCGGTGCCCCCAGGCGCGGCGCCCGCCAGGGACCGGCCAGGCGCCCGAGCGGTCCCAGGTCGTGGCGCCAGGCGCCCAGGCGGCCATCGGCGTCGCCGCACCCGGCCGCGACCAGGCGCAGG
>NZ_BJZO01000044.1 GCF_007992075.1 Pararhodospirillum oryzae | reverse complement strand
ACACATGCCCTGCCAATAACCCGTTAAGACACCCCGTTACGGCGCCATGGCCACCAGGTGCACGAAGCCCCCGGCCACCGGACCGCGCCGGTGCCCGGCCAGGCCCCGGTCCTGGCCGGCGGCATCGCGCACCCGATACAGGCGTCCCTCGGGCGACTCGGCGGTGATGGTGGCGTAATGGAATTCGTGACCGCGCGCGTGCGTGCCCGCAGCGACTCCGGGCCCCGGCTCCAGGAACGTGACCGCGCGGTAGCCCAGCGCCCGCGCCCGGTGCTGGAAGCTGGTTCCCACCGGCAGCAGGTCGGCCATGGGGTGAACCACGCCTTCCGCGTCGGTCAGGCTGCGCCCCAGAACCATGTAGCCCCCGCATTCCCCGAAAACGGCCACGCCCCGGGCGGCGGCGGCGCGCAGGGCGGGCAGGAAAACCCGGCTGGCGGCCAGACGGGCGGCGTGCAGCTCCGGATAGCCTCCGGGCAGATACACGGCGTCGGCATCCGGTGCCGGCGCCTCGTCGGCCAGGGGGGAAAAGAAACTCACCCGGCTGCCCGCCGCCCGCCAGCCATCAAGCGTGGCCGGGTAACAGAAGGCAAAGGCGATGTCGCGGGCCACGGCGACGTGACGGCCCGGCGGGGGCACGGGCACGGGCGCCTCGCCCCCAGGGCCGGGCGGCGCAAGGGGCCGGGCCAGGGCGGCCACCGCATCCAGGTCCACGTGGGTGGCCACGGCGTCGGCGGCCGCGTCGAGGAAGGCGGCCAGGGCCGGGTGCTCGCCGGCCTGAACCAGACCCAGGTGGCGTTCGGGCACGCTGAGCGCGGCCTGGGCCGGGAGGCCACCCAGGACAGCCACCTCGGGCACGCTGGCGGCCAGGGCGGCGCGCAGGGCCTCCAGGTGACGGGTTGAGCCCACCCGGTTCAAGATCACCCCGGCCACGGGCACCTCGGGGCGGTGGCGGGCGAACCCGGCCACCAGGGGGGCGACGCTGGCCGCCATGCCCTTGACCGGCACCACCAGCACCACCGGCCAGCCGGTGCCCGCGGCCAGCGCCGCCGCCGAGCCGTCGGCCCCGGGGTCGGACGTGCCCAGGGCGCCGTCGAACAACCCCATCACCCCTTCTGCGATCACCAGCCCGGACTCGCGCCCGGCATGGGCGGCCAGGGCATGAACCACCGGGCCGGGCATGGCCCAGGTATCAAGGTTGACGCACGAACGGCCGGTGGCCGCCGCGTGAAAGGCGGGGTCGATGTAGTCGGGCCCGGCCTTGGCCCCGACCACGGCCCGGCCCTGGCGGGTCAGGGCACGCAGCAGGCCCAAGGTGACGGTGGTCTTGCCCGATCCCGAGGCGGGAGCGGCGATGATCAACCCGCGCGGGGCACGCACATCGGGCATCGGGAAACGGTCCTTGGAAAAACGCGACGGGAAGGACGTGCCGTCACGACTTGGGAAGCCCCATGACGGCCCGCAGGGCATCGGCGATTCGCTCGGGCGGGGTGTTGGGCTCGAAGTGGGCCAGGAAGCGGCCGTCCGGGCCCATCAGATAAATATAGGCCGAGTGATCGATGGTGTAAGGGCGGTTCTCTCCATGGTCAACGCGGGCATAGGTGGCCCGGTAGCCGTGCGCCACCGCCGCGATCTGCTCGGGCGTGCCGGTCAGGCCGATCAGGGCCGGGTGAAAGGCCCGGGCGTAGGACGCGGCGCGCTCGGGGGTGTCGCGTTCCGGATCCACGCTGATGAACAACGGCGTCACGCGCGCGCGAGCCTCGGGCGGCGCCATGTCCAGGGCGCGGCCGATCAGGGCAAGGCTGGTGGGGCACACATCGGGGCACGAGGTGTAGCCGAAGTACACCAGCAGGAAACGCCCGGCAAAGGTCTGGTCGGTCACCGTCTCGCCGGCTTCGTTCACCAGCGTGAAAGGCCCGCCCAGGCCGCTTTGCGGGCCCGGCAGCAGCGGAATACGCCCGAGAAAGGCAATGCCGATCACCACCACGATGATGATCAACGGCCCCACGAGGCGCCCCATCAACGACGGGGAACGGGGCGTTTCGGAAGAAGGCTCGGTCATGACAAGACTCCGGCGAACGGGAAAACCCGGCAAGGCACTCAAGACAGCAAGCATCCCCGGGGCCAGGGCCCGGGCGGGGATGACTTTTCCATCGCCTCCCCGAACGCCTACGACAAGGCCCGGGCAGCCAGGACCAGCAACACCAGGGCATTGAGCACCAGCAGCAAGGGCGCGCCCCGGGCGACGGCGCCTTGCCAGCGGCGCCCGGCCAGATGGCCGACCAGCCCCACCGCCACCAGCCCCGGCACGGTCCCGGCCGCGAAGGCAGCCATGCCCAGCCCTCCCATCACGGGATCGGCGGTCGAGGCGGCCCCGGCCACGGCGCCGTACAAAAGGCCGCAGGGCAGGAAGCCCAGGATCACCCCCAGTAGCAGCCCCCGCCCGCCGGTGGGCGCCGCCATCAAGGGCGCGATCCAGCGCGCGGGCGGCCCGGGCAGCCGGGGCAGTGGCAGCCACACCCCCAGGCGGGGCAAGGCGTGCATCAGGAACAACAGCGCGGCCAGCCCCATGAGAACGGCGGAAAGCCCCCGCGTCACGGCTTGGTCGGCCAGCAGGCTCCCCCCCTGCCCCACCAGCGCCGCCGAGCCGGCCCCCAGAACGGTGTAGGTCAGCAGCCGGCCCAGGTGATAGGGCGCGAGCAGGGCCCCGGCCCAGCGCGCGCGTTCGCTCAACCGGGAAACGGGCACCGCTTCCAGGCGGGCGGCCACCTGCGACAGCACGAAAGGCCCGCACATGCCGGTGCAATGGAGCAACCCGCCGGTGAGGCCGGCCAGGGCGAGCGCGCCAACGACGGGGCCCGACGTGTCGAGGTCCAGGCTGCGGCAATGGGCCAGCCCCGCCTCGAACAACGCCGTGAGCGCCGCCGCCGCGTCCACGCTCAGCCCAACAGGCCGGGCCCGGTGGCCTCGCTCAGGAACGGCGAGGACAAGGCGCTTTCGGTGGGGGTGCGCTCGGGCGGCGTCCACCACGTCAGTTCATCGGCCAGCGGCACCACGTCGCCCACCACGAACAAGGCCGGCGGCACCACCCCCAGACGATCGCGATCGGCGACAGCCTGATCCAGGGTCGTGCGGAACACCTTCTGGGTCGCGGTGGTGGCATCGACCAGGAACGCGGCCGGGCTGTCGCCCGCCCGCCCGCCCGCCTTCAGGTGATCGACGATGGTCGCCAGGTGCTTGTGCGCCATGTAGAAGACCAGCACCGGCAACCGGGCGAGCGCGGCCCAGTCCAGGGCGTCGGGCACGTCGCCGCTGGCGGCATGGCCGGTGACAAAAGTCACGGCGGCGTTGGTGTCGCGGGTGGTGGCGGGAATGCCGGCGTAGGCCAGGCCGCCAATGCCGGCGGTGACGCCGGGCACCACGCGAAACGGCACCCCGGCGCGGGCCAGCACCCGGGCCTCCTCGGCGCCGCGACCGAAGACAAAGGGATCGCCGCCCTTCAGGCGCACCACCCGCTGGCCGGCCCGGGCCAGTTCAACAAGGCGGGCCGAGATGTCGGGCTGGCTGGGCGAGGGCTTGCCGCCGCGCTTGCCGGCGTGGATCAAGGTCGCCCCGGGGCGGGCAAGGCCCAGGACCCGCCCGTCGATCAGGGCGTCGTGAACCACCACGTCGGCCTGGGACAAGGCATGCACGGCCAGCAAGGTGAGAAGACCGGGATCCCCCGGACCGGCGCCGACCAGCCACACCCAGCCGGGCTTGAGCGGCGGCAGGACGGGGGTCAGGCGAGACAAAGAAAGACAGTGTTCCATGGGGTATACCTACACGCACGCGCGCCATTGCGCCAGCACCGAGACACCGGAAAGGAAGCCCTGCGGGAGCAGGCGTTGATCGGGGCGGGCGAGGGCTTTAGCATGGTGCGCCTTCCCCGAAAACCCACGCGCGCCCCTTTCTTGGGGCCGGAGGGGACCATCCAGCCCAAGGACCCGTTTTTCATGTCCGATGCCTCTTCCTCGCGCGCCCCGATCCGGGTGGCGGTTCTGGTCACCTTGTTTCGCACCCCCCAGGCCGGAGGGCACGTCAAGGTGTGGGAACGGTTCGCCGAGGCCGCCGCCACCACCCCCGACATCGACCTGACGGTGTTCTTCCTGGGCGAGACCGAAGGCGTGGAGGCGTGCGGCCCCAACGCGCGTTTTCACCGGCTGGTTCCGCGCTGGGGCACCAACCGCTTCGCCTTTCTCGATAGCGGGGCCGGGCACACGGATCTGGCTTCGTTCCATCCCCGACTGGCGGCCTTGCTGCCTGCCTTCGACCTGATGGTTTCCACCGACCACTTCGCCTTCGGCCGCACGGCCGAGCGGGTGCAGGCCGCCGGCGGCCCGCCGCTCGTCCATTCCCAGCACACCGACGTCGAAACCCTGACCCGCGCCTACGCGCCGGCCATCGTGGGCCGGATGCTGGGAGAACGCCTGGGCGGATGGGTCGTGCGCACCCTTGACCTGGGCGAGCGCCTGGCCGAGGCCGAAGCCAAAAGGCTGCGCCGGCATCTGGCCGTGTGCCGCCACGTTTTCCTTTCCCGGGCCGACGACGAAGCCAAGGTGCAGGCGTGGTTCCCCGCCCTGCCTTACAGTTTCCTGGGCCGGGGCGTGGATCTTGAGCGGTTCTCGCCCCGGCACCGGGATCGCGCCTGGCTGGAGTCACGCTTCAGGGTTCCCCCCGGGCAACCGGTTTTGTTGTTCGCGGGGCGCGCCGACGCCAGCAAGCGCCTGCTGATCGCGGCCCAGGCGGTCGCGCGTCTTCTGGCCCAGGGGCACGACCTGACCTTGATCGTTGCCGGCGCCGGCCGCGACCTGCCCGAAGCCCAGCGCCTGTGCGGCCCGCGCCTGATCGCGCCCGGCGTGCTGGATCAGAGGGACCTCGCGCGTCTGTTCGCCTCGGCCGACCTGTTCGTTTTCCCGAGCGAATCGGAAACGGTGGGCAACGTGGTGCTGGAAGCGCGCGCGGCCGGCCTGGCGGCGGTGCTGTCGGGACGACACAACGGCTTGGGGCATCTGGTCGTGAGCCCGGGAGAGGATGGCTTCGTGGTCACCGGCGACGGCCCCCTTCCCTGGGCCAACGCCATTGCCGAGGCCCTGACCCACGATCTGCGCGCGGTGGGCGCGAAAGCCCGGACCCACATGGAAGCCACCAGCCGCCCCTGGCCCCAGGTCTTCGAGGAAGACCTGGCCCGCCCCTGGCGCACGCTGGCCAGAACCCGACCGGACGCATAGCACACGACCACGACACAAGGCCCCCTCGGGGAGAACCGCGCCCATGCTCACCCGCTTTGCCCTTCGAGATTTTAAAAGCTATCGGAAAGCAACCCTGGACTTCGCCCCGCTCACGGTTCTGATTGGCGCGAATGCCTCGGGGAAAAGCAACGCGCTTGAAGGGGTACGGTTGTTGTCCTGGATTGCCCAAGGCAACCGCCTGGGATCGATTCGGTACGCGGTCCACGAAGGAGACCAAGCCATCCGGGGGACGGTGGCGAGCCTGGGCCGTGACGGAGCGAACATCTTCACGCTGGCCTGTGAGACGGAGCATCCCGACTGGCCTTGTTTTTCCATCTCACTGCGGATCGATGGGGAAAGCGATCTGCACATCGTGGACGAACGGGTGACCTCCCCCACAAGCTCCGTGCCTTTGTACGAAGTGCTGGCCCCGGGGGCGGCCGGAGGCAACGACCTGAGCGTTGCCTACAACAACTTTGCGCGGGGCGGGACAAAACCTCGCACCACCTGCACCGATCAACTGGCGATCCTTCACCAGTTGCAAGGCTCGGCCCGGTTCGAGGAGGGACACCGCAAGGCCCACCTCGCGATTCCCGAGGTCTGCCGGTTTTATCAAAATACCTTGTCGGATATCCTGTTCCTCGACCCTCAGCCAGCCCTGATGCGCGGATACAGCTACAAGACCGAACAACGCCTGAAAGGCGACGGGGCTAATTTGTCCGGCGTTTTGTACGCCCTCAAGGACGAAATGGGAGACGAGATCCTTGGCTTGATCCGGAGCCTGCCCGAGCAGGACATCCGCGCCATGACCTTTATCGAAACGCCACGCAACGAGGTCATGGTTGAACTGGAAGAGACCTTTGGCGGTGTCACCCGAAAATTCGATGCAACCTTGCTTTCGGATGGCACGTTGCGGGTCCTGGCCATCGCCGCAGCCTTGCTGTCGGCCCCCCCGGGCAGCCTTGTGGTGATCGAGGAAATTGACAACGGCTTGCATCCCAGCCGCGTGGGGGACATCCTCGCGCGCCTGCTGGCGCTTTCCCGGCACCGAGGCTTGCAAATCCTGATCAGCAGCCACAATCCGGCCTTGCTGGATGCCCTGCCCGACGAAACCATCCCCTCCGTGGTTTTTTGCTACCGCGACCCCGACGATGGGTCCAGCCGCCTGGTCCGCCTTCAGGATCTGGAGCGCTATCCCGAACTCATCGCGCAAGGAACGGTGGGCCATCTGCTCACGCGCGGCATCCTGGATCGCCTGGTCAAGAATACGCCATCTCCCGAAGTCCGCCGTCAGCGGGCCAAGGCATGGCTGGACGACCTGCGCCGGTCGATGGAGGCCCCTTGATGCCCGCCGCCATCGCGCCATGCACCATCTTGATGGACACCTGCATTTTCCTGAACGTGCTGGAGGTTCCAGGGCGTAGCCAGGATCGGGATGCGGTTTGGAGAGAACTGGACCGCTTGGTGGAGGATCCGGACACTCATCATCTTCTGCTGCCCATGGCGGCCATCATCGAAACCGGTAACTTTATCGCCCAGGTCAGCGACGGCAGGCAGCGGCGGGAAACGGCCCTGCGGTTCACGAAACAGGTTAAGGCGGCGATCGAAGGCTCGGCCCCCTGGCAGGCCATGGAGCCCCCCGACACGGCCACCATCCGAAGCTGGCTTGCGGAATTTCCCGATCACGCCATGCGTGGGGTTGGAATGGGGGATCTGTCCATCCTCAAGGAGTGGGAACGATGCTGCGCGCGTCTTCCGCGCCACCACCGGGTTCGCATCTGGTCCCTTGACCACGCCCTTCAAGGATACGACCGTTCCCCCCGGCCCTGACGCCCACCCCATGGTTTTTCCACCGGGCCGACCCTTGCGGACGGGGGAACGCTGACCCTCCGTTGCTTCCAGGCCCGCCTTCCCAGGCCCCGCCTCGCGTCAAGGACCTCTCCATGCCCGATGTTTCCACTTCCGTTGCTTCCGCTGGCCATACCCCAAGCCCGGGGGCTTCCCTGCGCCGCGTCCTGGCCCTGGTCCTGCGCCACTGGTACCTGCTGCGCGGCTCGGTGCCCCGGCTGCTGGAAATGGCCTACTGGCCCATCATCCAGATGATTACCTGGGGCTTCCTCACCCGCTTCCTGATGACCGAGTCCAGCTTGGTGGCCCAGGCCAGCGGCATGTTCCTGGCTGCCGTTTTGCTGTGGGACGTGCTGTTTCGCGGCAACCTGGGATTCTCTTTGTCGTTTTTCGAGGAACTCTGGTCGCGCAACCTGGCCTCCCTGTTCGTCACGCCCCTGCGCCCCGTCGAAATGGTCGGCGCCCTCATGATCATGAGCGTGATCCGTACCCTGGTGGGCGTGCTGCCCGCCGCCGGATTGGCGATCGTGTTCTATGCCTTCAACATTTTCGACATGGGCCTGCCCCTGCTGGCCTTTTTCGTCAACCTGCTGGTCATGGGGTGGGTGATCGGGCTGGTGGTCAGTGCCATCGTGCTCCGTTTCGGGTTGGGGGCGGAAAGCATGGCCTGGGTGCTGACTTTTGCCTTCTGGCCGATCGCCGGCATTTATTACCCGATCGGCGTGCTGCCCGAGCCCTTGCAGTGGATCGCTCTCGCCTTTCCCCCCGCCCATGTGTTCGAGGGCATGCGCGCCGTCCTGATTCACGGCACGGTGCCGGTCGACCATCTGCTGTGGGCCGCCGGGCTCAACGCCGGGTACCTGACCCTGGCCGTGGGAATATTCCTGTACACCTTCCACGTCGCGCGCCGGCGCGGGCTGCTTCTGACCCAGGGGGAATAAGCGGGCGTTCGCGCGCCCCCCTACTGGAACAGCTTCATCAACCCAAGAATCAGCCCGGTCTGGACCAGCATGGTCCCGACCATCCATTTCATGATGTCGGTCTTGGCGTCGGCGATTTCGGCTTTGACATCCGAGCGCAGCGCCGCGATTTCGGAACGCAGCGACGCGTCGCCCGCCACGATCTCGGAACGCAACGACGTTTCGACCCTTTCGATTTCGGAACGCAGCGACGTATCAAGAGCCGTAATCTCGGAACGCAGCGCCACGATCTCGGAGCGGAGAGACGCATCAAGAGCCGCGATCTCGGAGCGGAGAGACGCATCAAGAGACGCGATCTCGGAACGCAGCGAGGTTTCCACCCCGGCGATCTCGGAGCGCAGTAACGCCTCCAGCGCCTTCAGGTCCGCCTTGGTGGCCAGATCCCCGGCCACGATGCCTTGGACCTCGCGCACCAGATCGGTGATCGCCTCGGCCTGGGCCTCGGTCATGCCGGCCGCCGTCATGCGTTTCACCGAGGCGTGGGTATCAAAAGCAAAGGCGTTCATGGCCCCTCTCCCGCGGGCACTCGATCCGTTTATCCTGCCCCTTCAGAATGAGGGAAACACGGGGGTGTCGCAAGAGACCACCCGTGTTTCCTTCGGGATCCGGGGAAGATCCAGGAAAAGGAGAGAGCCGGGACGCCCCCCTCCCTTCCCTGGTCCGCATTCCCTTGTGTTAACGCGACAACACCGACAGATCGCGCACCGCGCCCTTGTCGGCGCTGGTGGTCAGGGCCGCGTAGACCTTGAGGGCATCCGAGACCTGACGCGGGCGGGGCGAAACCGGGGTCCAGGCTGCCTTGCCACGCGCTTCCTGGGCGGCGCGGCGCTGGGCCAGGGTGGCCTCGTCCAGCTCGATCCGGATCACCCGGTTGGGGATGTCGATGAACAGGGTATCGCCGTCCTCCAGCAAGCCGATGGCCCCCCCCGAGGCCGCCTCGGGGGAAACGTGGCCGATCGACAGGCCCGAGCTGCCCCCCGAGAAACGGCCGTCGGTGACCAGGGCGCACGCCTTGCCGAGCCCGCGCGACTTCAGATAGCTGGTCGGATAAAGCATTTCCTGCATGCCGGGGCCGCCCTTGGGGCCCTCGTAGCGGACAACGACCACGTTGCCGGCCACGATGTCGCCGCCCAGAATGCGCGAGACCGCTTCTTCCTGGCTTTCGCACACCCGCACCTCGCCGGTGAAGGTGAGGATGCTGGCATCGACGCCGGCGGTTTTCACGATGCAGCCGCCGGGCGCCAGATTGCCGGTCAGCACGGCGAGACCACCATCCTGGGAAAAGGCGTGGGCGCGGTCGCGGATCACGCCGCTTTCGCGGTTCTGATCCAGGTCCCAGGTGCGGGTGCTGGTGAAGGCCTGCACCGTGCGCACGCCGCCGGGGGCGGCCCGGAAGAACTCCAGCACCGCTTCATCGGACGTGGTGGCGATATCCCAGCGGGCCAGGGCCTCGCCCAGCGAGGCGGCATGCACCGAGCCCACCGAGGTGTCCAGCAACCCGGCCCGGTCCAGCTCGCCCAGGATGCCGAAAATCCCGCCGGCGCGGTGAACGTCCTCAATGTGGACCGAGGGCGTGCTGGGGGCCACCTTGCACAGGTGGGGCACCTGGCGCGACAGGCGGTCGATGTCGGCCATGGTGAACGGCACCTCACCGGCCTGGGCCGCCGCCAGCAGGTGCAAGACCGTGTTGGTCGAGCCGCCCATGGCGATGTCCAGGGTCATGGCGTTTTCAAACGCGGCCTTGGTGGCGATGGCACGCGGCAGCACGCTGGCGTCGTCGTGCTCGTAATGGCGCTTGGCCAGGGCCACGATGGTGCGCCCGGCTTCCTCGAACAGGTCGCGGCGTCTGGCGTGGGTGGCGATCAAGGTGCCGCTGCCGGGCAGCGACAGCCCCAGCGCCTCGGTCAGGCAGTTCATCGAGTTGGCGGTGAACATGCCCGAGCACGATCCGCAGGTGGGACAGGCGGATTGCTCCACGGCCGCGACGACCTCGTCGGACACCTGGGGATTGCCGGCCATGACCATGGCGTCGATCAGGTCCACCGCGCGTTCCACCCCGTCGACCACGGCCCGCCCGGCTTCCATGGGCCCGCCCGAAACGAAAATGGTCGGGATGTTCAAGCGCAAGGCCGCCATCATCATGCCCGGGGTCACCTTGTCGCAGTTGGACAGGCAGACCAGCGCGTCGGCGCAGTGGGCATTGACCATGTATTCGACCGAATCGGCGATCAGGTCCCGCGACGGCAGGCTGTAGAGCATGCCGTCATGGCCCATGGCGATGCCGTCGTCGATGGCGATGGTATCGAATTCCTTGGCAACACCGCCGGCGGCCTCGATGGCGCGGGCGACAAGCTGCCCCAGGTCCTTCAGGTGCACATGCCCGGGTACGAACTGGGTGAAGGAATTGGCGATGGCGATGATCGGCTTGCCAAAATCCGCGTCCGTCATGCCGGTGGCACGCCACAGGGCGCGGGCCCCGGCCATGGTGCGACCGTGGGTAGAGGTGCGGGAGCGGTAGGCGGGCATGACCGTGCCTTTCACGATGGGGAACAAGGAAGGGGGGAAGGGCCAGGGGCCGGCGGCGGGACCCTTGCGCACCCAGATCCGACTCTAGCGCATGCCCGGATCAGGTCAAGACAGGCCGCCGCCCTCAACCCATCCTGCGAGCGAAACGAGCCACGACCACCCTGGGTCTGCAAGCCCGGCGTTTCGGTCATGCGGCCCTGTCCCTGAAGAAGGGGGATTGCCATTGCTGGCGTGATGTCCGCTCTGTATGCTGCATGGCAAAAACAAGAACGCGAGATAACAGGGAAGGAGACGTTTTTCTTGAAGACAACCAAGGAAAAATCGGCATGAAGACCCTGACCATCCGGCAACAGGTCTTACTCGTCCCCCTTCTTTCGGTCGTGGCGGTCGTGCTGGTGGCTGGGTTCGCCGCCTTTTTGATCCACCAACGCATTGACGAGACACACCGACTGCAAATCAAAAGCGCCACGGAAGTCGCGGTCACGGTCACCCAGGCCCTGCACGCCGAGGCCGAGGCCGGCTCCATGACCGACGCGCAGGCCCAGGCCGTGGCCAAGAACGTCTTGCGCGCCATCCGGTTCGCGGGCCCCGAATACTTTTATGTTTATGATTACGAAGGGAAACTTCTGGCTCACCCCATCCTGACCAAGCTGGAGGGGACCTACAAGCTCAAGGAAACCCGCGACGCCAATGGCTTGCCCACCATCGAGGAGCTGATCAAGGCGGCGCGGGAGGGCGGCGGCTTCGTGCCCTTCTTGTGGCCCAAGCCGGGCGAAAAGGACCCCACGCGCAAGCTGGGCTACGCCGGAGGCTTCGATCCCTGGGGCTGGATGATCGGCACGGGCGTGTATGTCGATGACGTGGAAGCCGAAACCCAGCTGGTTCTGATCGAGCTGGCGGCCGGGGGCGCGGTGTCGCTGGCCCTGGTGATGCTGGTGGGCCTGGCGGTGACCCGGCGCCTCGCGCGGCGGCTGGAGGCGCAATCGGCGCGCATGCTGGCCCTGGCCGAGGGCGACCTGGCCACCCCCGGCGCCAAGCCCGAAAGCGACGACGAAATCGGACGCATGGCCGAGGCGCTGGAAATTTTCCGTCAGCGCATGATCGAAAACCGCGATCTCGCGGCGGCGCGCGAGGCCGAGCAGGAGCGCCGGGCGGCGGAAGCCGACCGCCTGACCGCCCTGGCCAAGGGCTTCGACGCGGCGGCGGCGCAGGCGCTGGACGTCGTGGCCCAGGCGGCGGCCGAGTTGGAAAAGGATGCGGGCGGTCTGTCGCAGGCGGCGGAAAGCACGGCCAAACGCTCGGTTACCGTGGCTTCGGCGGCCGAGCAGGCCTCGACCAACGTGCAGACCGTGGCCAGCGCCACCGAGGAACTGAGCGCGTCGATCGGGGAAATCAGCCGGCAGGTGGCGGATTCGACCCGGATCGCCACCGACGCGGTCGGCGAGGCCGAGCGAACCCGCGCCCATGTGCGGGGCCTGGCCGAGGCGGCCCAGCGCATTGGCGCGGTGGTCAACCTGATTACGGACATCGCGGCCCAAACCAACCTGCTGGCGCTCAACGCCACGATCGAGGCGGCGCGGGCCGGCGAAGCGGGCAAGGGCTTCGCGGTGGTGGCCGGCGAGGTCAAGCATCTGGCCAGCCAGACCGCCAAGGCCACCGACGAAATCGGAGAACAGGTCACGGCGATCCAGCAGGCGACGGCCACGGCGGTCGCGGCCATTGATGGCATCGCGGGCATTATCAACGCCATCCGCGACACCACCGACACCATCGCCGGCGCCGTCGATCAGCAGGGCATCGCCACGCGCGAGATCGCGAGCGGCGTGCAGCAGGCGGCGGCCGGCACCACCCTGGTCAGCCAGACCATCGCCGAGGTCAACACCACGGTCGAAGGCACGCGCCAAGCCTCCGACGGGCTGCTGGACGCCGCCGAACGCCTGCACGGCGAGTGCGACAGCCTGCGCGCCCAGGTGCACACCTTCCTGGCCGAGGTCCGGCGCACCGCCTGACCCACAACGACAACGAAAGACGGCGCCCGGTCAAACGCCGCCGTCCGCACGTCAAGGCGCGTCGCCCGCCCCCCGGGCGACGCGCTTTTTTGTCCCCCTGGCGTGTTCTTTTACGCACGACGTTTTCGAAAAGCGGTTTTCACGCCTCCTGTCTCGCGCTAGCGTTTCTCCTTGAAAGGCGGACTCCCGAAAGGCTTCCCGATGCCAGGACTCCCCTTCGGGAAGCCGGGCGGGAAGAATCCCAAGGGAGGCAAGGCGTGAAGCAGTCGCATTTTTATCGCCGCGTGGCCGGCCGCCTGTCCCTGGCCACCCTTGTCATCGCGGCGGCGTTCGCGGGCGTGGTCTGGTTTCGCGAACTGGAGCGCATCGACGAAGCCGTGGTCGACCTGGCCAGCGCCGAGGCCCACCTTTTTGTCCGACAACACGGCACGGCCCTTGCCGACCCCCAGCGCCTGAAGGACACCCTGGCCGGGTTTCTCTCCGGACGCGAGCAGGGGAACGACGGACATTTTGTGTTTGTCGAGGTCTACGACGAGGCCCACCATCCCCTTGCCGAGGCGGCCCTGGGCAACATGGAAAAAGTCGATGCCGTTTTCGATCGCGCGGTGCGCCCCTTTCCCCTCAGCGACCTGACCCATTACGACAAAGTCTATCTGGAGGGACGGCTGTACCTGCGGGTCCTGACACGGGTCGCGGTTGACGATGTCACGGGATACGTGGAAGGGATTTTCGAGGTCGCGCCCCAACGGCTGGCCGCGATCAGCAAGGACGTGATGAAAGCCGTGGCCACCGTGGTCGCGGTGGTCATCGGAACGGCGCTGTTCCTGGCGCCCGTGTTCATCGGCATGAACCGGAGCCTTCTTCGGGTCAGCGAACGCCTGCTGCGCGCCAACGTGGAAATCCTGGAGGTTCTGGGCGGGGCCATCGCCAAGCGCGACAGCGATACCGGGCGCCACAATTACCGGGTTACCTTGTACGCGGTCCATCTGGCCCAGGAGCTGGGCCGCGCGCCCGACGAAATCCGAGCCCTGATCAAGGGGGCCTTCCTGCACGACGTGGGCAAGATCGGGATCAGCGACGCCATCTTGCTCAAACCTGGCAAGCTGACCGAAGCCGAGTTCGCGATCATGAAAACCCACGTGAACCACGGCGTCGATATCGTTTCACGCTCGGGGTGGCTGGACGACGCCCAGCCGGTGGTGGCGGGCCATCACGAAAAATACGACGGATCGGGGTACCCGACCGGCGCGTCCGGCGAGGCCATCCATTTGAACGCGCGGATTTTCGCCGTGGTCGATGTGTTCGACGCCCTGACCTCGCGCCGCCCCTACAAAAAGGCGTTCCCCCTGGACGATGCCCTGGCGGTGCTGGAACAAGGGCGGGGCAGCCATTTCGACCCGGTGGTCCTTGATGCCTTCCTGCGCCTCGCGCCCACCCTTTACCACGCCTTTGCCGACGAAACCGAGGAAGCCTTGCGCGCCGCCCTGCTGGCCGTGACCGAACGCTATGTGTGAAAGGAAGGGGGGGCAGGCCACCGGTTCACTCTTGCATAAACAAGCCTCCCATGCCTAAATAGGAACAAAGGAGTAGAGGTGGAACCGCTACCCACGCGCCAAAACGCCTTACGGTGAACGGCAGGCCTCCTGGCCAAGAGATCGCGCTTTGCAACGCGCTACTCCTTTTTTTCCGGATCATATGGTCTCTCGAAATTTTAAATTCCGCTATGACCGTGCGATTTTGTGAAGACGGGAAGGGATTGTCCGAAGGCGGTTTTTGATTTTTGCCTCCGTCACGCGATACCCCGATTTAACTCTATACCGTCCCTTTGCATCCGGCGCCAAGGCAATGGCGATGAGAACATAAGATGCGTTCGAAGGCATGAATATTCCTTCGGGCAAGTCATCGCGAAAAATCGCTTTAATCAAGTAAAAGTTCTCATGCCTGTGCCCCGCCTCGTCGCCGGGATCCCAGCCGATATAGTCAGGATGTTCCACCACCTTTTTGAGTGAATGAAAAACGATGGGATAGTCGGCCTCATGCTTCTGCGCAATATGCTGGTGAGCTTTTCCCGAGGCCCAGACTCGTCCAGGAAGGACATCGACCCCAAGATAAAGACGGATTATATCAACAGGAATCACCCCGGCATCAATTGAACTATATTTTTCCATATAAATATTCCTTGTGTTTAAGGATTGGTTTGCATTGTTATTTTTAATTAGCAATGCAATTTTTTAAAAAAATTCCGCCCATTATAGATGGGCAAAATTATCATACATCCACACTTTCGCAAGAAACGCAATTAAATTATTACGAAAGAGGAAGTGAATATTTCCATTCATTTCTTAACGAATAAACCATTGAAATGTATCCTTCCCGCTCTCAGAGAAAGCCTCGACTACAAATCCTTTTCTCAGCTACATATACCAAAAAGCAGATTATTTTAAGACCAGCTGGAAAAAATTCGTGTCATGCTTGATTCCCTATCCCTTCATGTCTGGAGCCTGATCCCGGCCGGGGAGGATCTGGCGGCCGAGGTCGCGGTGCTGGCGGATCTGGTGGATCCGGAAACCAGGGCCCGCGTCGCGCGGCTGGGCGGGCCCGTCGAGCAATGGAGCGTGGCCGCCGCCCATGCCCTGCTGCGCGGGATGCTGAGCCGCCTTGCCGTCGCCCCCGGCGAGGCCCCGGTGCCGCCTCCGGCGTGGCGGCTGGCGCGCGAGGATCACGGCCGCCCGTTCCTGGCCGGCCCCGCTCCGGTGCCCCCGGCCCTGTTCAGCCTGACCCATACCCGGAACTTGGCCGCCTGCGCCCTGATCCTGGGGCCCGACGCCTTGCGGATGTCCCTGGGGATTGATGCCGAGGCCCCGGGACGCCAGCGCGACCCGCTGCCCCTGGCCCGACGCTTTTGCCATCCGCGCGAGGCCGCCGCCCTGGCCGCCCTGCCCGCTCCCCGGCGGCCCGAAGCGTTCCTGGGCTTGTGGACACTGAAGGAAGCGGTGGCCAAGGCCTCGGGACGCGGGTTGCAAATCGGGCTGGCCTCGTTCCAGGTCGAGCAAGATCCTCCGCTCCTGCGCGAAACCGGCCCCCTGCCCGGCCCGCCCGAGGCCTGGATGCTGGTCCCCCTGGAGGCGCCCCCGGGAGCCGCGCTCACCGTGGCCTGTCACGCCCCCGGCCTTGCCCCGACGATCCTCCGGCGCGCCCTGATCGGAACGGAAGGCCTGCGTGAGGCGCTGACCTGTTCCCGGGAACCGCGATCATCGAGTACAGGCATTGATCAAACAAAACGAGCGCAACAAAACGGACAAGACCAAATTATAAATTAAAAAACATGGCTCCGCTTCCCATGAAAACGGCAAAAAACAGTGATATTATTTTTGATAAAAAGTATCACCCCGCATCAAGCGGGCTATCGAGCGTCCCTCATGGCACCTGACAGGCATCCATCCCTTCGTCAGTGCTCCAAATCACGGCACGAGACTCTCAGGCGCAGGCGGTTTCGCCATCTTTTTAGGCGATGTCAACCGACTCCCCGGAATCCCTCATCCGGATCATTTTGCCCCCAGGGTTCTCCACACTGTTATCCACACGAGACGGGGACTGTTCCCCCCCGACACCCCGGACGGCGGGAGAGATGCCATGACCAGTCCGCGCCTCGACACCCAAGAGCCGGAAACGGCTCCCAGGACCCTCACGATTGAGTCCCTTCGCGCAAGGCTCGCGCGCGTGCTTGATCTGGTCGCACGCGAAGGGGCCTTCAGATACCGCCTGATCGGCACGGCGGCCGCCTTGCTGCGAGGGGTCCCGCTGGTTCCCGGGGATGTTGATTTCCTGGCCGGCGCGCGCGGGGATGTGGACACCTTTGCGCGCGCGCTCGGCGCCTATCGATGCCTGACCCCTCCAACATGGATGCCGTCCGCCTGGCAATACTACGCCGCGTTTGAGGTGGATGGTCTCAAGATCGAGGCCAGCACCGTCGAGCGCCCCTCCGATTCGCCGTTTCTTGAGACTCTGGGACGGGGTCCCTGGGAGCATTTTTCAACGATCGCGGCCGGGGACACGCGCGTTGCCGTCGTGGCCCTTGAACTGCGGCTTGCCACCGAACTGCGCCGGGGGCGCAAAGAGCACGCGGACCTTCTTATCCACTGGATGCGCGATCAGGGGTGTGATCCGCGCCTTTTGGAAAACGCCCTGCACGCGCAAGGAATCGATGAACACACCCGGTCCTCGGTCCTCTCGGCCGTCATCGGGTAGCGGCAAACAGGAACGCCCGGGACCGAGCCGGACGAGCCAGCCCCCGCGCCGGGCGTTTTGCCCATGATTTTTCCCTTACGCCTCAACCTTTTAATGATTCAGCCTGTTTTTTGGGCGAGGCCGTGCGACTCTTGGGAATCCCTGGACCTCTCCGCTTTGTTCCCACAGTCCTCCACAACGTTATCCACAGGAAACGGGGACTCTTCCCTTCTTGACACCGCGCACGCCCCGTTTCGCGGAGGCATGGCCGCCCTGATCATGCGCACCCCCACCCCTAGCGGTCCAATCATCGCTTGCCCACGAGACCCAGGGAAAACCAGTCCGAGCCCGGGCGGGCGGAAGACCCGCCCGCGAAAACCGGCCGCCGGGGTGAAGCGTCTCCCGGAAAAGACGCCCGGCAGCGGCCCGCTCCCCCTTTCCGGCCCCGAGCCTCAGATTTATTCGTTGCATATCAAGGGCCTGAATCGTCTGCCTTCTCTTTGGGCAATGCCACGCGACTCCCCGGAATCTCTGGCCCGCCTCGCGATGTTCCCATGCTTGTCCACAAAGTTATCCACAAAAAGCGGGGATTCTTCCGCTCTTGACAGGCGACGCACCGCGTTTCGAAGGGGATCGCCGCTCCGATCACGGGCACCCCCACCCCTAGCGGTTCCCTCGTCCCGGGACCACGAGACACAGGGGGAAGAAACCCGGCCGCAGGCGAACGCCCCCCACCCGCGAAAAGCGGCCACCGTCGTGGAGCGTGTCCGGTGGAACGGGGCTCCTGGCATCGCGCCGAGCCCCATCCCGGCGCCATCCTGGCCTCAAGCCGAAGATTTATTCGTTGTACATCAAGGACCTGAAGGCCCTGCCCTTAATTTAGGCAATGCCATGCGACTCCCCGGAATCCCTGGCCTGCGCCGTGATGTTCCCATGGTCGCCCACAGAGTTATCCACAGGAAGCGGGGATTCTTCCGCCCTTGACAGCCCGCCCGCCGCCTTGCGCGGAAAGCCGGAAACCGCCCGAAGGGGACCCCGGGGAAAAAGGCAGCGCTTCTTACGAAAAGATCAACCAGATCAAATATCTAGAGTCCTTCCACGCTCCTGCGGAACGCTCGGGTTCTCGCATGCTCCCCTCGTGCCCCCTCCCCGGTCCGCCTGCCCCGAGGATCCGCGCGCGGACAGGCGAAGGCGCCGGCGTGACTCGGTTTTGCACAGGGGGCCTTCCCCGAACCAGGGGAGACCAAACCAGCCCCTCCAACCGGATCACACACCCGGAAAGCGGATGAATGCCGATATTTTATTTTTGAATCAAGGAATTAGCCGAAGCCCCCTGCCTTCTGCGGCACGGGCCGGCCCTTGTTTTCCCCATTCTTTCCAACGCTTGCCCCCGGGCTTGTCCACCACGTTATCCACAAAAACCCAAAACGACAGGCCCCACCTCCTGTTCCCGCGAGGTCCCCGATCTCGGACGTGGATGTTTTCCCGATGGATGGCGAAAGCACGCGCCACCGGCCCCTTCCCTTCCGGGCACGGCTTCGGGAATTTTATTTTTTCCTGCTTTTTCAGGAGGATGAGGCAATCATCCCCATGGTGAACGACGGCGGGCAACCTCTTGGAATCCCTGGGCCGGTTTGCGTTACCCTCAAAATCGCCCACACAGTTATCCACAAGAACGCCCACCGCGCGGACACCTGCCTGCCGCACCGTGTTGGAGGGCACGCCTTCAGCCGATCCGCCGGTTGTCTTTCCCGCGTGGAAATTTGTTTGAGTCCGTCCGCGTCACGTTGAAGCGGACAGGCCCCGGCAGGGGAACCGTTAAAAATTGCCTACGAATACAAAATCTCGTTCTAAGAGCACCCCGTCCCCTGCCTGGAACTAAATGCAGGGTTTGCGGCAGAGCATGGGCTCAAGATTTATGCTTGAGCCTCACGGCCCGGATGAATCCGCCTCTCTTTTGGGCGACGGGAGGCGACTCCCTGGAATCCCTGGCCCGGCTTGCATCCTTCCCGGGCTTGTCCACAAAGTTATCCACAAGAAACGGGGATACGTGCGTCCTTGACGGCAGGCCGGCCTTTTACCAGCTGGGCAGGGATGAAAACGGGTCCGCGTTCCAGGCTCCCGCGGCCTGCGGAGAGGCCCCCGATCCCGTGACCCCAAGAGTGGTGGACCGGGTGGCCGGCGGCACGATCACGGGACCCGGCGCGGTGATTTTATCGCTCCCCGGGCCAGCCGCCTCGGCCGCCTCGGCCTCCGGCACGCAGGTGTAGTAGGCCACGTGCGGATGCAAGACCGAGCACTGGTAGGTCCTGATGTCGGTGAAGCGGGCCTTCAGGTCCTGCCTGGCGCAATGGGCATCGGCCAGGGCCTGCAACTCGGCGGCCTGGGCCTTGGCGTCGCCCCGGAAGCACACCGCCGCCCGTTCCGGGCTGCCAAGGGTCCGGATCACCGGGGTTTCGCGGGGTTGCTCGTAATCGACGAAAGGCCCGGCCGGACCGCAGCCCGCCGCCATCAGCCCCAGGCCGGCCAGCAGGACGGCGGCCCCGCCGGGCGCCCCTGCCTTTGGTCCGCGCATCCCCGCGTGCATTTTGTTTCCCACGTCGGCCCCCAAAACACCCTCACGCGATGGGATCCGGGGACGCGAGCCTCCCCGGATCAGACACGGGAGGGCCCGGCTTTCATCGAAGCCGGGCCCCGCCTTCCTTAAAGGGCCGTCACCGTCAGGCGCACCGACCGTTGGTTGTTGCCATACGAGGGCCACAGGTCGTTGGCGAAGGCGTACAGATACCCGGAAGTCGCCGGGGTCACGGTCGCGTCGGCGCCCAGGGCCAGGGTTTCAAGCCCGGGGGAGTGCTTCGGCTTGGCGAAGGCGGGTTCCGAGGCGATCACGCCCACCAGCGAGAACCAGGGCAAGCCCGGGGCGCGGCGCAGCAACGGCACGCTCAGGTGCGCATCCCCCGTGGCCCGGCGCAACCCCTCTTGCAAACGGGCCATGGCGTCGGAAATCGCCTGGCCCGGGGTGCTGGTCTGGCTGCCGGCATCGGCCAGCCCGCCCGGACCGCACTTGAGCGCGCCATCCACCCATTGCCCTTGGGCGACAAAGCGGTAGGAACGCCCGGCTTCCAGCCACAGCCCCGTCCGGTTCCAGGGCTCGCGGGCCTGGATGTCGAGGGTCGCCGAGGTGCCGGCGGCCAGCACGGTGGTCGGCCAGTAGGCATCTTCCGACAAAGGCGGGTCGATGTGGCGTTCCAGCACCGTGGGATGGAAGGCCGCCGCCGGGTCGTCGAGGCGCGGCACCGGACGCGGGCGCGAGCCGGCCAGGGCGGTCGAGGCCGCCCGGTGAATGCGCGCGCGCGGATCCAGGACAAGGCGCCCCCGCACCCGGGGACGCAAGGCCAGCCCCTGCGACACAGCCTCGTCCATCATCCACGCCAGCGCGGCGTCGGCCAGGCCGCCCTCGCCCGTGAGGCCGGCGACGTCGCCATGGGCGCCCGCGAACCACATCTGGACCGCGTCGGGATGGCCCTGAAGACCGGTCCACAAGGTGGGGGTGAAGCTGGGGCGCGTTTCATCCATGGCCACGGCGTGGCGGGCATGGCGCACCCGGGCGCTGAGGGTGGTGTCGGGGAAGGCCAGGCGGGCGGGGTTGTCGATCTTGCCGGCCAGCGCCAGATCGCGGGGCACGCCGCGCGGTCCCACCGTGTCCCACGCGCCCAGGAAATGAACCTCGGCCGCGCGCAGGGGAGTCACCTCGGGCGCCGGGTCCGCCTGACGGCGGGCGGCATCGAGCAGGGCTTCCAGACGACGCCAGAGTTCATCTTGGGTCGGCACCTGGGCGGCATCGAGCACGCCGTGGCTGGCGACCACGCCGGCCACGGTGCGCGCGGTCCACGCCCCCCGGCTGCCGCCAAACACAAAGATCCGGTCGCCCGGCTGCCAGGTTTCGGCCAGCCACTTGAGGGCGTTCAGAACCGACCCGGTCAGGCTTTCGCCCAGGCCGCCCTTCAGAACGCGCCCGAGCAGCCCGGCGCCCACGCCCGGGTCGTAGTAGCGCTTCTGCTCGGTGCCATCGGCGGCCAGGGTGGCCAGGGCGTTGTGCAGCCGGGCCACGTTGGTCGGCTGGGCTTCGGCGCCCGGGACCGGCCGGGTCCAGGCGCCATCGCAGCAAAGAATGAGTTGAGCCACGGTTTTCCCTCCTCGTGATGTCTCGCCCTCCCCGGCCCCGGGGAGGGGGTCAGGCCCGCGCTACTGTAGCGTTCCCCGCCGCCGGCGGGGAGGGGGCCCTGGCCCTTTCGTCCACGGCGCGGGCCAGGGCGGCGAATCCTTCCACCGGGATGGTTTCGGCGCGGGCGGTGGGGTCAAGGCCGGCCTCGGCGCACAAGGCCAGCGGATCGCCCAGCGGCTTCAGGCTGGCGCGCAGCATCTTGCGCCGCTGGCCGAAGGCGGCCGCCGTCACCCGCTCCAGGGTTTCCAGGCGGGCGGGGGCCAGGGGTTCGGGGCGGGGGTCGAGGCGCACCACGGTCGAGGTCACCGCCGGCGGCGGCACGAAGGCGCGCGGATGCACCTCGAACTGCGGCGTCACCACCGCCCGCCACTGGGTGATCACCGACAGCCGGCCATAGTCCTTGGTCCCCGGCCGGGCCGCGAGGCGATCGACCACTTCCTTCTGGAACATCAAGACCAGGCAGGTGAACGCGGTGGCGTCGCGCAGCCAGCCCAGCAGCAAGGGCGTGGCGACGTTGTAGGGCAGGTTGGCGACAATGCGCCGGGGGCCGTCGCCCAGGCGGGCCGCGTCCACCTCCAGGGCGTCGCCCTCGATTACCTCCAGGCGTCCCGGGCACGCGGCGGCGATGGCGGCCAGCACGTCGCGACAGCGCGGGTCGCGCTCGATCGCGATCACCCGCCGGGCTCCGGCCGCCAGCAAGGCCCGGGTCAGCCCTCCCGGCCCCGGCCCCACCTCGATCACGGTCCCCGTGGTCAGGTCGCCGGCGGCGCGGGCGATGCGCCCGGTCAGGTTCAGGTCGAACAGGAAATTCTGGCCCAGCGCCTTGCGGGCTTCCAGCCCGTGGGCGGCGATCACGTCGCGCAGCGGCGGCAGGGCGGCCAGCGCCGCCATCGCGGCGGCGCTGGAAGACCCGGCCGGATCAACCGGCAGGCTCACGGACGCGGACTCCGGCCCTGGGCGCGGCGGCGCGCCGTCATGGTCGCCGCCACGCGCAAGGCCGCCATCAGGCTGTCGGGACGCGCGCCACCGTGGCCGGCCAGGGCAAACGCGGTGCCGTGATCGGGCGAGGTGCGCACGAAGGGCAGGCCCAGGGTCACGTTGACCCCCCCGTGGAAATCCAGGGTCTTGAGCGGAATCAAGGCCTGGTCGTGCACCATGCACAAGGCGGCGTCGTAGCCGGCGCGGGCCTCGGCGTGGAACAAGGTATCGGCCGGCAGCGGGCCTTGCACCCGGATGCCCCGCGAGACCAAGGTGGCCACGGCCGGGGCGATGATGTCCTGGTCCTCGTGGCCCAGGCGGCCGTCCTCGCCGGCGTGCGGGTTCAGGCCCGCCACCACCAGGCGTGGCGATTCAACGCCAAGGTCGTCGATCAGGGCGCGGGCAACCACCTCGCCGGTGGCCACGATCATGTCCCGGTCCAAGATCTCGATGGCGCGGCGCAAGGGCATGTGCACCGTCACCGGCGACACCCGCAGGCCCTTGCCCACCAGCATCATGACGGCGCGGGCCGGCTGATCGGGCCAGTGGCGCCCGGCCAGCACGCCCAGGTATTCGGTGTGCCCCGGATGGGTAAACCCGCCTTCCAGCAAGATCCGCTTGTGGATGGGCAAGGTGACCACGCCATCGGCGGCCCCGGCGGCGACCAGGGCCACGGTATGCTCAATGGCGCCAACCACGGCCGGCGCGTTCAAGGGATCGCCATGCCCGGGCCACGACGGCCGGGCCAGGGGAACGGGGCTGGGCAGCACGGGCAAGGCCCGCGCGAAGGTATCGATCGCCTGGTTGGGATGATCGATGGCTTCCACCCGCCCGAGATCCATCCGGCGGGCCACGCTGGCCAGCCAGTCCGGATCCCCCACGATGAAAAACGGCGGCAGGGCCTCGGCCCGCCGCTCCCACGCCATCAGGGCGATTTCCCCGCCGATCCCGGCGGGTTCGCCCATCGACACCGCTAATAGCGGCTCTTGCGCCCCATGGTTGGGGGTGCCCTCACACTCGGACATCGATGATTGCCTGTTGACGGAGATCTCTCAGCCGGCGCTGGGCCAGCCCCTCCAGTTTCTGTTGAGCCAGACGCTCGCGGATGGTGCTGCGGTCGGGCATCCCGCCCTGGGGCCGCTCGCACACCATCACGACCGCCAGCACCCCCTCGCTGGGCAAGGGGGCCGAGGGCTCGCCGATCTCAAGATGGCTCACCACATCGCGCACCTCGACGGGCAGGCGCTGCGGGTCCACCGGTCCCATGGGTCCCGACGGCGGGCCGACTTCGCGGGCCAGGGCATTGAACGCCTCGCAACCGCGCACGGTCTTGAGCCGTTCCATCACCGAGGCCCGTTTGGCGGCCGGCAGGGCCCGGGGGCCCTCCTCGGCCACGATCACGCGCGACAGCACGGGGAAGGAAGCCCCCTGCCCGGCTCCGGCCAGGCGTCGATCGCGCATCAGCAGGATATGATAGCCTCCGAAGGCCCGCACCGGCTGAGACAAATTGCCGGGGTTCATCTGACGCAGCACGGCCAGGACATCCTGGTCCACGTCCCCCGGTCCGACCCAGCCCAGATCTCCCCCGCGCTGGGCGCTGGGCCCGCGCGAGAACTGCCGGGCCAGGGCGGCGAAATTGGCGCCCTCGCGCATCTGCTCGATGAGGCGGTTGGCGGCGGCGCGCACCTCGCCGTCCTGCGCGGGGTCGTCCACCGCCAGGAAGATATCGGCCACCAGATACTCGGGCTGCCCCAGGTTCCGGCGCAAGTTGGCTTCGTAGAGCGAGATTTCGTCGTCGGAAACGCTCACCCGGGGCACCAGCGAGGCCTGCACCACCTTGATCCACCCCATTTCGGCGCGGACCTGGCGGACCAGGCTGTCCCAGTTGAGGCCCGCCGCCTTGAAGGCCTTTTCCAGCCCCCCCGGCGGCAGGTTGTTCTGGCGCTCCAGGCGCTCGACCCCCTGGGCGATGTCGTCGGGACCCACCGAGATGTTGGCGCGCCGGGTTTCCTGGAGCTTCAAGGTTTCGTCGATCAGCGCGCGCAGGATCTGCGGCGCCAGGCGCTGGCGCACCTCGGGGATGTTGGGCAGGCGCGAGGTCGCGGCCACGATATCCATGCGCGCGGCCAGGTCGCGCCCTGAAATGGCATCCTCGTTCACCACCGCGACGATGCGCTCGCCCGCCAGCGGCTGGGCCGGCGCGGCGCGTTTTTCAGGGGCGGGGCCGCCCTGCGCCAGGGCCGGCGACACGCCCGCCGGTCCGGCCAGCCAGGCAAGGCCCACGGCCAGGGCCAGCAGGAAGGACCCGCGCCCCCGCCGCCCCGCGACGGGAACGCGACAGCCCGGGAGAGGGCACGCAAAAGGGCGAACGAACAACGGCACGGCGATCCTCGATCAACTGGGGTTGTCGCCCAGGCCAAGACCTGGCGAAAAAGTATAGGAACCCAAGGTTTTGAGGGTGAGCGTCACCAGGAACGACGTGCCCCCCTCGATTCCGAATTCCACGCTGTGATCGCGGGAAAACAAGGAAGAAACACGCAGGCACTCGTCTTCATAGGTCAGGCCCAGATTGGTGCGCACCGAGGTATTCCGGTCCAGACTATACACATGCCCCCCGGTGGCCTGCCAGCGCCGGCTCAGGCGCGCCGCCACCCAGCCGGAGATTTCCTCGCGATCGGTGAACACATCGCCATCCAGGGTGGTGGTCTGATCGGCGAACAGGTAGCCGATCGAGCCCGAGGCCAGGGCGGTCCCCCCGGTGACGCGCACTTCGTGACGTTGCGGGTCCAGGGTCTCGGCGTCAAGCTGCGTGTCGTACTGAATGCTCAGCACGGGAGCGGGCGCGTACCGGATCCGGGCCACGATGTCGGAGAGGTTGTTTTCCAGCCCCGAGCCGGCCTTGAACACGGTCTCGTCGCGTTCCACCCGGTAGGACTGACCCACGTCCACGTCGAGGGCGTCGCCCTTTGATCCCCGGAAGTCGTAGTGCATCCCGTAGGCGGTCCACACGCCCCCTTCCACCCGGTCGAGTCCCGGCACGCGCGAGGGCAGGAACAAGGTGCTGGTATCCAGCGTGACCACCCGGCTGTCCTCGTTGGGAATCTCGTCGGGGTTGTTGTTGGGCAGGGCCGCGAACACGCCGACCTTGGGCTCGATCACCTGCCGGTAGCCATCGCCCACCGCGACCAGGGGATGGCGCCAGATCACCGAGCCCTGCGGCACCACGCGCCCGGTGGCCCCGTCGTAGGTATCGCCCGAGGTCAGGGTCTGGTCCCAGGCGTTATAGGCATCGCCGCGCACGCTGGCCGACACGGTGTAGGCGCCGCCGACGCCATCTTGGAACGGCACCTCGTAGCCCACCCGTCCGATCAGGCGGGCGCTGTCGGTGCCTCCGGGCCGGCGCACCATCATCGAGTTGACCGAACCTTCCACGTGGCTGTTGGACCAAAGGGGATCGCTCATCAGCGACACGTCGGCCAGCACCGGCACGGCGGGCACCCCGGACTGGGCCAGCCCTTCGGTGATGGACTGGAAATAATAGCTTTCCACCGATCCGCGCGAACGCTCGCCAAAGCCTTCCAGCGCCACCCGGGTGGTGAGGTAGTCGCCCCCGTCCTTGGGATCCACGTTCAAGCGGCGCAGATAAACCGGGCGCGTGGTCAGGCCCGATTCGAAACGGGCGCGAAACACCGGGTCGATGTGCCAGGTCCCGTTGCTTTCATAGTACCCCTGGGCCGATCCATCCTCGTCGTAAGGATCAAGCGAGCCCCCGAAGGAAAAAACGCCCCGGCTGAAGTTCCGATTGTACTGACCATTGAAGATGGCATTTTGCTTGTCGGTGTAGCGAAAGTCGAGTCGGGCGTCGCTGTGGTCGTCCAAGACCAGGTAGTAGGGCACCTGCACCTCGGCGCCCAGGCGATCGGAAAAGCCCGTGGACGGCGTGAGGAACCCGGAACGCCGGTACACGGTGGAATCGGGCTGGCTCAGGTAGGGGGTGTACAGAACGGGGATTCCATACGCTTCCAGCCAGGCATCATGGAAAATGACGTTGTGCTCGGCCTCGTCGTGGGTGACCCGCGCGGCCTTGACCTGCCAGGCCGGCGGCGGCGGCCGGGTGCCCTCGCTGTTGCCGGTCAGGGTGGGCAGGGGCACCGCCGTTCCCGAGCACGACGCGCACGCCGTGTAGACACCCCGCGCGAACTCCTGGCTTTGCGCATCGGAGGAGCGCTCGCCATACAGGGCGGCCAGACGGGTGCCCGAGCCCCCCAGGACCTGGATCCCCCGCACGAAGCCGTCCTTCAGGTCTCCGGTCAGCTCCATGTAGTCGGCGAAGCTGGTCTCGGCCTCCGGCCCCCGCCGTCCCGGGGCCGGGCGTTCCATCAAGACCACATGGCCGGCCGCCGTCACCATGCCCTGGACCGTGTTGTAGGTGACGACATCGGCCTGCAAAATCCGGCTTTCGCCCACCACCCGCACGTTGCCCCGGGCGGTGATGACCCCCAGGTCGTCGTCCCGGGTCAGGCTGTCCGCTTCCACCAGGGACTCCCCGGACGCCAGCGGATCGGGCCGAGGAGGCGCGGGCGCGGGCACGGGCCGGGCGGGGGCGGACGCCACCGGAGCCACCGGCGTCGGGCGCGGCATCAACGCCACCGGCAACGCCGGCGCGACGCCCGTTTCGCCGCTCAGCCCCGCCGGGGAAGGGGACGCGGTTCCCCCGACAGCCGGCGGCGCCCCGAACAACGGGGCCTCCCCGCGCGCCTCCACCATCGGCGCGGCGGGTGACACGGCCGGGGCCACGGCGGAAGCACCAGACCACGCCGGGGAAAGCGTGCCTTGGGAAGCCGCTGGCCCGCCGGCATCGGGCAGGTGGTTGGTGTCAATCGGCGTGAAATGCAAAACGCCCGGCTCGGCCGAGGGCGCTTCGTTCAAGGCGCCCACCAGGGGCAGGACCGCCCCGCTGCCGGCCGGCGTGAGCGGCACGTAGCGCCCGGGGCCGTCCGGGGTGGCCGACAGGGTTCCGGGCGTCGATCCCAGGGCGCCCACCATCGGCAGCCCGATGCCCGTGGCCACGGCCGAATCGCCCACCACGAACCCACCCGCGGACTGCGCCCAGGCGGGCCCGCCCAGGACGGCCGCGACCAGCCCCCCCGCCGCCATGTAAGTCCAGGTCCAGGTCCACGACGTGGCCCCCATGAACGGGATGGGGCCGGCCTTGGCCCGTGGGGCAAGAACCGGGCCCTGGCCCGTGTTCCCGGATTTGGTACCGGACGACATCGGCGGCGCGAGGCTCCCTTGAAGGCACCGTCAAACCCAGGAAGAAGGGTCCGCGCGACGGCACGGTGAACGGATGAAAACGCCCGGGGAGTATAGGGAAGAGGCGTTAAAAGACCATGATTTCCCCACCCCCGGCCATCGGCCCGGCGCCGCCTTCACTCAGGCGTCGGGCTTGTCGCGCCGGGCGCGGTCCCGGGCCAGGGTACGGCGAATGGAAATCAACTGCCACACGCACAGGCCCAGGGCTCCCCCCAGGACCAGCGTGAGTTCGGCCAGGGCAAGGTGTTCTCCCATCATGGCATGCTCTCCCGATCCGTCGCCAGGGGCGACACGCGGGGGACCTCCCTCAAGGAGGCCCCCGGCGTGTCCCCTAGGCGTACAGATGGGGGGCCTGCTGGCGCCGGTCCATCTCGATGAACAGGTCCAGGGTCCAGGCGATGCGCACGCCCATGCGCCACCAGGGCGTGGACGAGGGACGGGGCAACCCCAGATCATCGCAGGCGGCGATCTCGGCGGCCTCGACCAGGGGTTCGGCGACCACCGCGTCGACCAGGAACGCCGTTTCGGGCAAGGGCGGCGCCGGATCGATCGGGCGCGGCACGAACGCGGCCGGCGCGGCCCGCGCCGCCAGCAGGGCCTTGCGCGCGGTGGGCACCCAGGCGCGGCGCGACACCGAATCATATCCCGCCCGCGCCACGTCGTGGCCGATGGCCCGGTAGAGCACGGCCGCCGACTGAATGGCCGGGCGGCAGGCCACGGGCAGGCCGACAATGCCGGTCAGCGCGCGGGCATACAGGGCCTCGGCCTCGTCCAGCACGCGGGCGATCACCGACGCCAGGGCCTCGGAATGCACCGGGTTGGCCAGCCACGCTTCGGGATCCAGGCCGGCTTCCACCATCCAGTCGCGCGGCAAGAACAGGCGGCCGGCGCGGGCATCCTCGCCCACGTCGCGGCAGATGTTGGTCAACTGCATGGCCACGCCCAGATCGCAGGCCCGCGCCAGCACCACCGGATCGCGCACGCCCATGATCACCGTCATCATGGCGCCAACCACCGCCGCCACCCGGGCGGCATAGGCGCGCAGCCCCGACAGGTCGTCGTACTGGCGGCCCAGGGCGTCCCACTCCATGCCTTCCAGCAGGGCCTCGGGCAGGGCGCGCGGCAGGGCGTGGGTGCGCACCATTCCGGCGAAGGCCCGGTCCACCGGATCGGGCCAGGGCTGGCCGGCATAGGCCCGGTCCAGCCGCTCGCGCAGGCGCTGGCACGCCGCGCTCTTGGCGGCCGGCCCCCCGGTTTCGTTGTCCACCGCGTCGTCGGCCAGGCGACAGAACGCGTATAGGGCGTAGCACGGGTCGCGTCGATCCGAGGGCAGGAACAAGGACGCCGCGTGGAAGGTCAGTGATCCGCAGCGGATCGACTGACGGCAGGCATCGGCATCCGCCGCCTTGGAGGCGGCGGGCGGGGGAGCGGCGGCGAGATCCTCGGCCGACAGGGCGGCAACCGCGGCCAGGGACGACGCGGTCGCGGGCAGGGACGGCGAAAACTCAGGCGACGACACGGGCATCGGGCACCACCTTGTCCAGAATTCGGGCCGAGGAGAGCACGCCAGGCAAACCGGCCCCCGGATGGGTGCCAGCGCCGACCAGGTACAGGCCGTCCACGTCCTCGCTGCGGTTGTGCGGACGGAACCAGGCACTTTGACGGAACAACGGTTCGGGGCCGAACGCCGCCCCGTCCCACGACAGCAGGGCGTCGCGGAAATAGGCGGGCGTGATCATGCGCGACACGGTCATCTGACGGCGCAGGCCCGGCAGCAGCGTGGCTTCCAGGGCGTCGGCGATGCGATCGCGGTAGGCCTCGGCCGCCTGCGGCCATTCGGTGGAGCCCTTCGTGTTGGGCACCGGCGACAGGATGTAGAACGAATCGCCGCCCGCGGGCGCCAGCGACGGATCGGTGACGGTCGGACGATGGATGTACAAGCTGAAATCGTCGGCCAGGATCCGCTTGTGGAAGATATCGTCCAGAAGCTCCTTGTAGCGCGGCCCCATCAGGATGGTGTGATGGCCCACGTCGCGCCAAAGACCCTGGGTGCCCCGGGTGCCGACGTACCAGACGAACAGGCTCATCGACTGGCGGGCATCATCCAGGCGGTTGTTCATCAGGCTGCGCGGATAGCCCGACGGCAGCAACTTATGGTATGTGTAGGCCGAGTCCGCGTTGGACACGACGATGTCGGCCTTGATTTCCTCGCCCGAGGCCAGGCGCACGCCGGTGGCGCGCCGGCCGTCCAGGGTCAGGGCCGCGACCTCGGTATTGCAGCGCACCACGCCGCCTTGTCCCTCGATCAGGCCGGCCAGGCCGCTGGCCAGCTTGCCGGTGCCGCCCATGGCCCAGTGCACGCCCCAATGACGTTCCAGGTAGGCGATCAGGCTGTAGATGGATGTCACCTGGAAGGGGTTGCCGCCCACGAACAGGGGGTGGAACGACAAGGCCATGCGCAAATAGGGGTTCTTGATGTGCTTGGCGACATGGGCAAAAACCGACCGGTCCGACCGCAGGCGGATGAAGTCGGGCAGCACCTTCAGCATGTCGAGCGGCGAATCGAAGGGAATGCTGGACAGTCCCTGGAAGCCGACCTTGAAGATTTCCTCGCTTTCCTTCAGGAAACGCTCGTAGCCGGCCACGTCATCGGGCGACAGGCGGGCGACCTCGGCGCGCATGCCCTCGGCATCGCCGTTGCATCGGAAGGTTTCGCCGTCGGCGAAGCGCACCGTGTAGAAGGGATCCAGGGGCACCAAGGTGACGTCATCGGCCATCTTGCGCCCGCACAGGGTCCACAACTCCTCGAACAGGTAAGGCGCGGTCACGATGGTGGGGCCGGCGTCGAACACGTGGCCATCCTGGCGGAACACCCGGGCCCGCCCCCCGATCTCGGGCAGCTTTTCCAGAACCGTCACCCGATAGCCGCGCGCGCCCAGGCGCACGGCGGCGGCCAGGCCACCAAACCCACTGCCGATGACCACCGCGTGCGGACGCGGATCGGACGAGGGGGAAGCGGCAGCGGCGGATGATTGTGACGTAATCATGGCTGCGGACTGTACCATCGGCTCAGCGACTCCGGCAACAGAAGGATCCTACCGTCGCGCGCACGACCCCCCGGGTCACGCACGCCGTCCGGGGAAGGAACCACAAAAACACGGGGTATCGGAAGTAAAAAGAAGGCCCCAAGCCCCCGCCCCTTCTCGGCTTGAACCACCTGAACGGGCTTGAAAACAAAAAAGCTCCTTCAGGGAGCAATGCCCAATAGGGCGGAAAAAAGGCTGCGCGCCTCGCCTGGACCGGCCCTTCTCCTCCAAAAGAGGGACAAGGGAGCGCCGGTCGCGGGCGCGCCCCGTCGGGCGGGAAGCGGGCCCCGGAAGTGAGAACCGCGAACCGCTTTCCGGCGGAGTCGAACGTCGAACCAGGAAGCTGAAGCACCGCGCCCGGATCCGGTTCAACGCACGGTGCTTTAGTCGAGTCGCCCCAGCGCCTTGGCCAGCACCATGTACAGCTTGCCCAGATCGGACCCCACGAACAGCGCGGTCAGCACGTCGGGACGGGGCGAACGCCGGGCATTTTCCAGCAGGGCCTCGTATTCGCTGACATAGGACTGCACGTAATCGCGCAGGCCCCGGTCCTGAGCCACGGCCTGGCGCACCGCGTCGGCGTGGGCCGGGGTCACGGCACGCGCCAGGTGGCGCAGGAACACGCCCTGGTCGCCCTTGTGATAGCGCCGCCACAGGTCTTCTTCCTTGGACGGGGCGAAAATCCGCCCGATGTCCACCGACAGCGAATTGAGCTTCTCGATCGCGGCGGTGGACGCGTTCAGGAAAACCTCGACATCGTGGGAATCGGCCAGTTTTTCCATGTCCTGCAAGCGCCGGTCCGCCTCGCGCGAGACCGCGACCAGGGTTTCCGCCTGCTTGGCGTAGGCCTGCGAGTTCTTGCGCAGCAGCTCCGCGAGCCCCTGGCCCACGTCGCTCAGCGCCTGGGCGTCGTGGCGCACGACCTCGATGGCCTCGCGGTAGGGCGCCAGCAGGGCCTGGGCCGCCGCCGGTCCGTCCTCGCCCAGGGCCCGGGTCTCGGCGCGCACCGTGTCCAGGGCGGCGCGCAGGGGGGCCACCGTGCGCTCGGCGGCGCCCTTGCCCAGGGCTTCCAGTCCCTTGATTTCGCGGCGCGCCTCGTCCAGTCCGGCGCGCAGGGGGGCCAGCGCCGTCTCGGCCGTTTCGCCCCCGATCTCGCCCAGTTGCTCGGTTTCGGCGTTCAGGCGCGCGACGGCATCGCGCAAGGGGCCCAGCAACGCTTCCGCGCCCTGGTCGCCCAGGGCCGGCAGGATTTCCATCTGTTCGTGCACGGCGGCCAGCGCCGCCTGGAACGAGGCCACGCCCTGCGCCGCCGTTTCGTCGCTGATTTCGGCCAGATGAATGGTTTCCTGGCGCAAGGAGGCCAGGGCGGCGCGAAACGGCTCCAAGGTGCGCCCCGCCACCTTCTCGCCCAGTTCGGCCAGGGCCTCGGACTCGGCGCGGGCCTGGACGAGGGCTTCCTGGAAGGGCTCCAGGGCCTGCCGGGCCGCCTGGGCGCCCAGCTTGGCGAGGTGCTCCGATTGCTCGCGAATGCGGGCCAGGGCCTCTTGAACCGGGGCCACGGCCCGCTTGCCGGCCTCCTCGCCCGAATCCGCCAGGTGTTCCGACGCCTCGTGAATCCGGGCCAGGGCGTCCTGGAACGGCGCCAGGGCCCGTTTTCCGGCCTCCACCCCCGTTCGCGCCAGTTGCTCCGAGGCCTCGTGGATCTGGTCCAGCGCTTCTTGGAACGGCGCCAGGGCCCGGTGCGCGGCCTGTTCGCCCAGCTCGGCCAGTTGCCCGGCCTCGGTCTGCGCCCGGACCAGGGCGTCGTGGAACGTGGCCAGGGTCCGGCGGACGGTTTCCTCCCCCAGGTCGGCCAGGGCTTCCGACTCGGCGCGGGCGTGGACCAGGGCTTCCTGGAAGGGGCCCAGGGTGCGCCGGGCCGCCTGATCGCCCATTTGCGAAAGCGCCTGGGCCTCCGTGCGCAAGGTGGCCAGCGCGTGCTGGAACGTGGCCAGGCTTTGTTGGGCGGCGCTTTCGGTCGTGGTGCCCAACTGAGCCGCCTCGGCGCGCAAGGTGGCCAGGGCCTCGCGGAACGGCTCCAGGGTTTGCGTGGCCGTCTGTTCCCCCAGGAACGGCAGCGCCTCGGCCTCGCCGCGCACCTCGGCCAGGGCGGCGCGAAACGGGGTCAAGGTCCGCTCGGCCGTGCGCTCGCCCTCGGCGGCCAGACGGTCCACCTCGTCGCCCAGCCCTTCCAGGGCGCGGCGCACCGGGCCCAGAATGCGCCCCGCCGCCTCCTCGCCCAGGGGCCCGAGCCGCCCGACCTCGTCGCGCAGGGCCTCCAGGGCCGCCCGGAACGGGGCCAGCGTGCTGTCGGCGACCTCGGCCCCCAGGGGAACCAGGGTCGAGGTTTCATCGCGGAGCGCGGCCAAGGCCTCGCGAAACGGCCCCAAGGTGCGCCCGGCCGCCAGCGCCCCCACTTCTCCCAGTTGTTCGGTATGGGTGCGGATCTCGGCCACGCTGGCCCGGAACGGCGCCAGCGCCGCCTCGGCCGCCGCCTGGCCCCGGGGGCCCAGCCCCTCCACGTCCCTGGCGAGGGTGGCAAGCGCGGCGCGAAACGGCTTCAGGGCGGTTTGCGAGGCGGTTTCGCCCGCCGTGCCCAGGCGCTCGGTTTCCTGGCGCAAACTGCGCAAGGTGTCCAGAAGGGGCGTCAGCACGCCTTCCGCCTCGCTGGCGCCCGCCCCCATCTCGCGGCGGAACTCGCCGGCGGCGGCGCGCACCGCCCCGGTGACCCGCTCCGATCCGGTTGACACCTCTTCCACCACGGCGCGCAGGCGCTCGCCCACCTGGCCCGCCTGATTGACGCCCCGGGTCACCCGGTCCTCGAACGCGAGGCCCGCCTTGCCCAGGGTTTCCGACAGCGCCGTGATCCGGGCCGCCGCGCCGTCGGCCGCCTCGGCCAGGGCGGCGGCGCGCCGTTCCATGTCCTCCAGGCCGGTGCCCAGCCCCGTGGCCAGGCCCCCCACCACCCGGGTCACGGTTTCGGCGCTGCCTTCCACCCGGCCCGTGGTTTCCTCCAGGGCCTTGCCCGCCTCCTGGCCCGCCTGGCTCACCGCCTCGATGCGCGAGCGCAAGGTGCCTTCCGCCTCGGCCACCGCCGTGGCCGCCACCGCGCCCGCCTCGCGGATCACGCCGGCTTGTTCCATCAAGCTGCGCCCGGCGCCCCGGATGGAGTCCATCACGCCCTTGCTGGCCTGGCCCACGTCGAGGGCGCTTTGACGCAAGGCCCCCACCACGCCTTCCAGATCGACGGTCAGGCGGCTGGAGGTCTGCGTCATCTCGGCCCCGGTTTCGCGCATCAGGCCGGTGGTTTCGCGCAGGGCCCGGGTCGCGCCGTCGGCGGCCTCGTTCAGGTCGCGGGCCTGGCGGCCCAGGGCATTCGAGGCCAGATCGATCTGCTCGCGGATGCGCGCGACCATTCCCGCCAGTTCCTCGGTGTGCCCTTTCAAGGTCACGCGGATGGTTTCCGTCTGGGCCGCCGTCTGCCCGGACAACTGGGCCAGGGTTTCGGCGTGACCGCGCACGGCCTCGGTCGCGGACGCCGAGCGGTCGCGCACCGCCCCCATCGCCACCCCCAGCGCCTTCAGCGCGTTCTCGGTCACCTCGGCCCCGGCGCGCAGGCCCCGCCCGGCCTCGTTGGCCGCCGCCGCCAGATCGCGGGTACGCTGGCCCAGGGCGTCGGTGGTGTCGTCCAGACGCCCCACCGATTCCTCGATCACCTGCCCCAGTTCCTCGGCCCGCTGTCCCAGCAGGCCGTCCACCGCCTTGAGGCGGCCCAGGGCCTCGTCGGCGGTTTCGGCCAGGCCGCGCGCGCGCTGGGCCAGGGTTTCATCCACCAGCCGGACCCGGCTCACCAGCCCTTCCATGATCTGGGTCAAGGTCGCCACCTGCTTGCCCAGGGTGTCGTTGATCCGGGTGGTTTCCTCGCTTACCTGGCGGCCGGTTCCCGACAGCACCCGGTGCTGTTCGGCGTAGAAATCGCGCAAGGTGGTGGCCCGGGTTTCCAGCTCGCCCGCCACGTCTCGCGCGCCGTCCACCAGTTCGCCAATCGAATCGCGCAGGGCGTTCAGGGCCCGGGTCTGGTCGGCGGCGTGGCGGATCAGCAGGTCGAGGCGGTCCAGGTCGCCGCCCAGGGCATCGCGGAAGGCGCGCACCTCCTCGCTGGCCTGGCCCACGGCTTCGGCGAAGCGGCCTTGCAGGCGCTCCAGCAGGGTTTCCAGCTCCTGGGCGCGCTCGCGGGCCTTGGCCTCGGCCGCCTCCAGCCCTTCCACCCGCCGGCCGATGCCGGCGGCCGCCTGGGCCGCGCGCGCGCTCAGGCGATCGGCGGCGCCGTCCATGGCCTCGGCTTCCTGGCGCAAGGCCGCGCGCATGTCGGCGCCCCGGGCCAGGGTCTGCGCGGTTGCCTGCTCCAGGGCCACCGCCTGGGCGGCCAGCCCCTCGGTGATGGCGCGCACCCGCCCCTGGGCGTCGTCGTCGGGATAGGTCAGGCGCTCCAGGGCCGTGCGCAGGGCGCGGGCCTCGGCGCGGGTTTCGGCGTCGCGCTCTCGGTTGAGGGCGACCAGCCACAAGACCAAAACGGGCGTCAGCGCCCCCGAGATCAGCCCGCTGACCTCCAGGGGCTGGTAGAGCAGCACGTTTTCCCAGCCCACCGCCTGGAACACATAGGCCGCGAACAAGGCCAGCCACCCCAGGCCCAGGCCGGCGGCGATCCGGGTCCAGGGCGGCATGGGCACCGCCGGGGCCGGCGAGGCCTGGGGCTTGGCCCGGGGGTCGGCGGGGGGCCCGTTGCGGGACGCCGGTGTCCGGGACCCGGGGCGGGCCACGGGCGCGGGCATTCCCAGCCACACCCGCAGGCGGGCCAGCCAGGGGGCCGGTCGCAAAGGCGCCGTCGCCCTGCCCCCGCGCGACCCCGGGGAACGGGCCGACGCCGGGCGGGACTGCGGGGCGCGGGAAGACGAGTCCGCCGGGGGCGGATCAGCCTTGGAAGGGGTATCGCTCATGGGTGGGGCGGATCACTCGGGCGCGCGAACCGGTCCCCGGGGGGGCCGGCCCGCGAATCAAAGGGATGGCCAGGGTAAGGCATTTCGCCCGTTCAGGGAAACGGGGTCGATGCGCCCGGCCAGGGCAATCCGATGAAGCCCTGGATGCCCTCGGAAGAGGGTTCCCCAA
>NZ_BJZO01000043.1 GCF_007992075.1 Pararhodospirillum oryzae | reverse complement strand
TCATCAGTTCCGACCGTTGGTATCATGCCGGCGTTCCCGGGTTCAACAGGGCAGGCGAAAAGAAGGTCAGCCAGGGACCGGATCGGGGCACGGAACCAGGTCGTGCAGCGCCCGGCACAGGCGCAGGACCGTTTGCGCGTCTTCTTCCTCGGGCGTCCCGTGGTGGTAGTGTTCAAGCGAACACAGGCCGAAGATCCGGTCAAGGGCGCGGATCTCGTCGGCCAGGGAGTCGGGCAGGGTGGTGACTTCCTCCACCGTTTCCAGAAGGTCGGTGTAGGTGTGGTTCAAGGGCATGCGGCCGTGGGCGGCGCACAGGGCCACCAGATAGTGCTCGATGGCGACCGACCCCACGTTGAAGATCAGGCTGGGCCGCTGGTTATCCTGGGCGAACTGCTCGGCGCGGAGGTGGTAGCCCCGGGCTCCGTCGTAAATCTGCTGGCGGCTTTTGCGCGCTCCCGGGGTTTCGTTGACAACCAGGGTCATGGCCGGGCTCCCTCGCCCACCGTCGAAGCCTCGCCGGCGGCCGGCGGCATGGGCACCACGTGGGCATGCACGCCCTCGGCATCCGAGGTGACCTCGGCCGACAGGGCCAGGCGGCGCAGCGTGGCATCAAACCAGCGCGGCAGGTGGTCGCAGTGGATCTCCAACGCGCGGAAATCGCGCGCTTCCAGCACGGGCAGCAGCACCACGCGGGCATTCAGGCCCGGATCGCTGGCCAGGGCGGCGCCCAGGTCCAGGCGATAGCACCCCTCCCCCAGCGCCTCGGGCGCCGGCACCGGGCCACAGGATCCACCAGCCCCCCGGACGACCGGCCCGAGCACGACGGACCCGACACGCACGACGACGACGAAGCGCACGACGCGGCCGGCGCGGCCGGTGCGACCGGTGCGGCCGGCTGGGCGGCGGCCAGGGTGGCCTCGTGGCGGGCGACAATGTCGAGGATTCCCGGCAGGGATCCGGGCACGGCCCACAGGCGGGCCCCCAGGGCTTCCTGGAAAAAGGCGGCGGCGATTCCAGGCGCGTGGGTGGCCAGGAAAATCCGGCAGTTTTCAAGCTGCTCGGGCAAGGGGCGCAAGGCCGCCTGAAGGCTGGCCAGCCCCGTGCCGCTGCCTTCCAGGCTCACCAGGATTTCGCGACGCAGGGCCCAGGCCCCCGGCGAGCCCTGGTACAAGCGCACGCCATGGGCCGCCAGCAACGGGGCCGGGGTGCCCAGCCGATCGACAAACACCGCGATGTGCATGGGCGGGTCTCCTTCAAGGAAAAAGGGAGGAAACGGGGGAGTCGAGGCGCGGCAGGGAGGTCCCGGCGCGCGCCCCGAAATCCGGTTCGGGCTCACCACATGTTCAAGATCCACTCGCGATTGTTCTTGTATTCCATGTCGGAGAAGATCGTGTTTGCCATCTGTTCGGCCAGCCAGGTCGCGCCCGCGTAGCCCACCACCGGATAGCGGTACAGGCCGGCGCGGTCGTAGGTGGGGAAGCCCACCCGCAGCATGGGCACCTTGTAATCCATGGACACGAAACGGCCCTTGGAATGGCCCATGATGAGATCGAGTTCCAGGCCGTCCTTCAAGCGCTGCTCCAGCTCGAACAGGTCGGCGTTGTAAACGATCTCCATGTCGTGGCTGACGTTTTCCTGAAGCGCCTTGATGCGCGGATCCTCGGCGTAGCCCGCGTTTTCATCGCCCAGCAGCAGCAAGACGGGCTTCATTTCCAGATCCAGGCAGTATTCGGCCAGACCCAGCACCAGGTCGGGGTTGCCGTAGATGGCAACGCGCTTGTCGGCCAGGAACATGTGGGTCAGGTCGGTAATGGCATCGATGGCAATGCCGCGCTCGCGCACCAGGGAGTCCGGGATCGGGTGGCCGGTCATCGCCTTGACGTTTTGCAAGAAGGTGTCGGTGTTGCGAATGCCGATCGGGGTGGGCCCGATCACCGCCGGCACGTCCCAGCGCTTTTGCAGCCACTTGGCGGCCGCGCCGCCTTCGTAGCGGTTGAGCGCGATGGTTCCTTGGGCGTTCGCGGTGTCCTCCAGGTCGGCAATGGTGGTGCTGCCGTGGGAAACGGCGCTGCCGTCGGGCATCAGGGGGGAATCGAAGCTCTCGATCTCGAACAAGACGTTGGCCTCGACCTCCATGGCGGCCAGCAAGTGCTTCAATTCCTTGACATCGCCCGGATTGACCCACCCTGTGATCAGGTTGATCTTGAGGCTGGGCTTCCCCTTTTTCGAGAAGTGCTTGACGAAATCGCGCACCGCCACGTCGTAACCCGATACCATCGACCCCACGAACGACGGGGTATGGATGGGGATCAGGTGAACCTCGCGATCCGGATATTTGACGTCCAGCAGTTCCTCTTGCAGCTTGGTGATCACGCCGTCCACGTCGTCGCCGATCACCTCGGTCGAACAGGTGGTGATGATCGGCACCACCTTGACGTGGGGATAGCGCATCAACAACACGTCAACCGCCTGCTCGACCCGGTCGAGCGCGCCGAACACGGCGCCATCCTCGTGCACCGACGACGAGGCGATTTCGAAACTTTCCTTCAGGTGCTGCGAGATCAGCAAACGCACGAACATCACGCAGCCCTGGCCGCCGTGAACGATGCCGATGCAATCCTTGATGCCAATGCTGGCGTACTGGGCGCCGGCCGGCTGGCAGGTAAAGATCGGGTTGATCGTCCCGACGCGGTCCTTGATTTTGAATTCACACGTCATCAGGGGCGACTCCCGCTTAATAGTTCTTGTCGGTCAGTTCGGCGTTCAGCGAACCGGTGATGGTCAGATGGTCCAGGCGTGCGTGCAGCGCGGCCATCAGTTCCCGGATTTCGTCCTTGCTCAGGGTGTTGATCCAGGGGTAGCGGGTGCGGTAGGCGTCGGCCAGGACCACCGCGTCAACCCAGTAGCAGCGCTCCTTGGGGTCCTCGATGTCCACGGGTTCATCGCACAACAAGGCGGTGGTCATGCCAAGAATGCCCTTGTTCTGCCGCTCGCGATCCCAGTTACGGGAATGGAACTGCCACAGGCACTTCTTCATGATGTAGTCGATCAGCTGTTCGACCCGGTCCTTGGTCATGTCGGTCATTCGGGGCTCTCCGGTGGTTATTCGGCGGCCGACTGACGGCGCGGAAACTCGGGATAGTCGGTCTTCTCACGCAAGGGCGTGATGATGTCGGCCTTGCCCGTGTAGGGGCGCAGCACGTCGGAGGCGCGCACCGCCTCGTCCAGACCGGCGTCGGAAATCATTTCGGGCGTCATGAAGCCGTGGCTGGTCGGGATCGGGTCCTTGCTGATATCCAGGCTGGCCAGCTGGTGGATCGGCGAGTAAATGGCGTTGTAGATATCGCGCGCGAAGCGCACCCAACCCTCGTAGCCCTTGTAGGGACCGTTGTGATAGGCGTGGGCGTTCAGGTAGGGCACCCCCACCTTCTTGGCGACCTCGCCCGGGCGCTTGCCGGTGAAGATCACGTCGGGCTTCAGGCGCTCCAGGGCTTCCAGGCCTTCCAGCTCGTTGGGATCGTCGATGGCCAGCGCGCCTTCGCTGCACCGCGCGATGCCCTTTTCCATGTCCCCCTGGTGACCGAACTTGGTGTAGACCGAGACGACCCGGACCCCCATTTCCTCTTCGATCACGTTGGCCCAGTGCCACAGCTTGGAACCACCCGGCCACAGGCACACCTTCTTGCCCTTCAGGCGCTCCTTGTACCAGTCAAGGGCCGGCTTCCACTTGCGGGTTTCCTCGTCGATGATCGCCTGGGCCCGGTCCTCGATCCCGAAGAACAGCCCGATCTTGCGCAGCGAGGCCGACAGGGGCTCGAACCCGAAGCCGTCGATGTCGAGGCGGGGAATGCCGTAGCGCACCCGCAGCTCGTTGCAGATGTATTCGGCCGAACGCGCGCATTCCAAAACGTTCAGGTGGGCGCGGTGCATGGCGCGCAGGTCGTCGTATTTTCCGTTGCCGGTGAAGGTGGACAGAACCTGGATGCCCATGCGCTTGAAGAAATCAAGCATGACCTCCTGGTCGCCCTGAATGTTGTATTCGCCCACGTAATTGATCACGTAATCGCTGGTGATTTCCGGCTCGACCGTGCCGACCTTGTTGTTCACCCAGGCGATGTTGATCTTGTGGTGGCCGCCCGACTGGCTGGGACCGGCGAAACCAGGCGAGTTGCACACGAAGATATCGACGTCGGGCATCTCCTCCATGACCTCGCCGGCGATGGCGTCGATATCGTCGCCGATCAAAGCAGTGGCGCAGGTCTGGTAGATGGTCATGCGCTTGATGTCGGGGTGGGCCTTGAAGGCCTCGATGATGTTCTGCTTCAGCAGCTTTTCCGCGCCAAACACGATGTGCTTTTCGCGCACGTCGGTGGCGAAGGTGTAGCGCAGTTGGAAATTGCCGTTGTCGCTGATGTAGCGCTTGGTCTGCCAGGTGTCATAGGTGCAGCCGATCGGCCCGTGGCTGATGTGGATCACGTCCTTCATCGGCGTGCCGATCACGTGCTTGGCGCCGCAATAGGCGCAGCCGCGTTCGGAGATCGAGCCGGGAATCGTGTTCAGGTACCCGAGCGGGAGGCAGGAGGTCAGATCCTCCCCCGGGGCCTTGACGACCGCGTGCTGCTTGCGTTCGGGAATGCAGGTACTGCATTCGAACTCATGATAAGGCATGGCCGCTTTTCCTTTCTGCCTGCCGGATGGGGGGGAAAGAGGTTCGTTCCCTTGTCCTTGCGCCCGCTTTTCCCGTGGGGGTGGGATCCGCCTTCAACGAGGCGAAGCACGAGCGCAAGAAGACAAAAGGCTTCGGGTTAGTCGGCGATCCCGTACTTGACGACCATCTTTTCCAGGGCGTCCATGGTCAGCGGCTTGGGAATGACGAAATCCGTGTTGTCGATGATGGCCTGGGCCAGGGTCTTGTATTCCTGGGCCTGGTTGGCTTCCGGATCGTATTCGGTCACGGTCTTCTTGTTGAATTCCGCCTTCTGCACGATGTTGTCACGCGGCACGAAGTGGATCATCTTGGTGCCGATGGCCTCGGTGAACTCCTGCAGGAACTCGTATTCGCCATCGACCTTGCGGCTGTTGCAGATCACGCCGCCCAGGCGCACGCCGCTTTGCTTCGCGTACTTGACCAGACCCTTGCAGATGTTGTTGGCGGCATAGATGGCCATCATCTCGCCCGAGGCCACCACGTAGACTTCCTGCGCCTTGCCGTCGCGGATCGGCATGGCGAACCCGCCGCACACCACGTCACCCAGCACGTCGAAGAAAATGAAATCCAGGTCGTCGGTATAGGCTTCGTTGGCTTCCATCAGATCGATGGCGGTAATGACACCGCGCCCGGCGCAGCCCACCCCGGGCTCGGGACCGCCCGATTCCACGCAACGGATGTCGCGAAAGCCGGTCTTGACCACCTTGTCGAGAGTCACCTTCTCGGCGCCGACCTGGCGCAAGGTGTCCATGACTGTTTCCTGGGGAAGGCCGCCCAGAATCAGACGCGTGGAGTCCGCCTTGGGATCGCAGCCATGAATAAAGACATGTTTACCATGATAATAGGCCAGGGCAGCGGCGGTATTCTGGGTCGTCGTGGACTTTCCGATACCACCCTTGCCGTAAATGGCGACCTTGCGCGTCATGACCAGGGGCTCCTTTGCGATAATATTTGACGACATCTCTTTGTCGTCTTCACGCCCCCTTTATCGCAAGCGCCGTGCCAGTCGCCCGGCCCCCACCTCCCGGAGGCTGGAAAACAACCATCCCTTTGTTTTTAAACGGTTTTTATTTTTGTCTCCCCAACCGCTTCCTGGAATTAATGGAGGTGTTTGCCCGCCTTTGGTAAACCCTCGCGGTTAATTCACCATAAGCGCAAAAAACCGCCCTCCCCCGGTTCGGGAAGGGGTCGGAGTACGCAAAAGGGGGGAGAAATTTAGAAGGCCCCCGCCCGGACGAACCGGAAACGGGGGCCTTGGAAACCAACAGATGTTCCTTGGGCTGGGCTAGGACCCTTGGGCCGGAGGTTTTCCCCGGTACTCCCCGTCCGGGCCATGCGAGCGGCCGGGGTGTTGGCTGAAGGGGCGGAGGGCACCGGGAGGGAAGCGGCGTTCTCTTGTCCCCATGTGAGTAATGGTGCTTCATGGTTCGCCGGAAGTCAACGCCTTAATGTGGTCATAATAGTGAATAATTTGCCATTATTGCCCTTCCCTTCAAGCGGCGCGGTCCCGACGACTCCCCCGGTCGTTGAGAGATATGAAAAAAGCGTGACCTGACCTTGGTAAAATCGAGCAGGAGTCTTGAAGGAATTATGGTAAATGTTCCTTTCCCTTATCCCGGGGCCTGAGACATCATCCGGGGAAGCGCGCCGGGCCGTGGGCTTAAGGCGCCCGCCACACTCGTCGCCCCCTCGCCGGGGGATGGATATACAAGGAACCATGATGAGCATGCCGTCCATGGGGGCGTCGGCGGACCTGCCCCTTCCCTCTTCGTCCCAGGCAAACCCCGTTGTTGTTCACGAAACCGACGCCCGGCTAAGCGGCCTCACGCGCGAGGATTTTTCCCCCGGGGGCCGGCCTGCCGCGCTCGCGTTGCTGTATGTCTCGCCCCATGTTGATTTTCGCGCCGTCACCGATGCCGCCGCCCGGCTGGCGGCGCCCACGCCGGTGGTGGCGGTCTCGACCGCTGGCGAGCTGTGCGGGGGAAGCGGGGGGACGTGCCTTTATAAGCCGGCCGAGGCGCCCTGGTCGTCGGTGGTGGTCCAGATCCTGCCCGCCGACCTCATCGGTGCCCTTAGCCTGCATGCTGTTCCCCTCCCCAACGAGGACATCCGCAAGGGTGCCCCTGCCCTGGCTCCGGACGAACGCGTCACGCGGCTGACCCGCGCGCTGGAAAGCGTGCGCCTGCCGTTCACGGTGGATGCCCGCGACACGGTGGCGCTGACGTTCGTTGACGGCTTGTCGGCGTGCGAGAATTATCTGATGGAAGCGGTCTACCGCAGTGGCCGCTTTCCGTGCCTGTTCATCGGCGGATCGGCCGGAGGCACCCTCGACTTCAAGCGCACCACCTTGTTCGACGGGCGCAGCGTTTTGGAAAACCACGCGGTTCTGGTTTTCCTGAAACTTGCGCCCCAGCGCGGCTATGGCGTGTTCAAAAGTCAGAATTTCGAGAAAACCGGCATGTCGTTCGTGGTCATCGACGCCGACCCCGACCAGCGGCGGGTGACCTCGGTCCTCGACCCCAAGACCCATCGGGTGCGCCCGTTCCCCGAGGTGCTGGCCGAGACCCTGGGCGTGCCGGTGTCGGGCATCCCGGCGCGCTTGCAAGGCCACACCTTTGGCGTCGAGATCGAGGGCGCGCTGTTCGTGCGCTCGGTGGCGGGGCTGGACGAGGGCGCGGGCACGGTGTCATTTTTTTGCGACATCAACCCGGGCGATACCTTGCTTTTGCTGCGCGCCACGGATTTCGTGCAGCAGACCCGGCGCGACGTGACCGCCTTCCTGGCCGACAAGCCGCCGGCGCTTGGCGCCATCTTGAACGACTGCATCTTGCGCCGCCTCAACAACGCCGGCCAACTTGGCGGACTGGATCAGGTTTGGCCGATGCCAGTGGCCGGTTTCTCGACCTTTGGCGAGCTGTTTGGCATCAACGTCAACCAGACGCTGAGCGCGCTGGTCTTCTTCGACACGACCCACGCCCCGCTGCATGATCGTTTTGTCGAGGAATTTCCGGTCCATTACGCCCGTTTCGTGTCGTACTTCCAGGCGGCGCGCAGCGGGCTTAACCGGATGAAGGTGCTCAACGACCTGCGCGCCCAGATCACCGATCGCCTGATCGCCCATTTCGACGCCGGCACCGATCTGAGCCAACGCACGAGCGAGGTTCTCGCGCAAACCGCTTCCATCCGGGCCTTGATGGGCGACATCCAGGAAACCCTGAGCGCGGGCGCGCGCACGGCCGTTGATCTTTCCGACACCACCGCCCTGACCCGTGAGTTCGGGGGGCTCTCCCAAACCATGAATACCCTGCGCGAGGTGCTTAAGATCATCGATACCATCGCCGGCCAGACAAACCTTCTCGCCTTGAACGCCACCATCGAGGCGGCAAGGGCCGGCGAGGCTGGACGGGGCTTTTCGGTGGTCGCGACCGAGGTCAAGAAGCTGGCCCAGGATACCAAGGCCAGCCTGGGGCGCACCCATGCCTCGATCGCCGGCCTGGAACAGGCCCTGAAGGCCCTGGGCTCCCTGATCACCAGCACCAGCCAGCGCTTCGGCGAAACCCAGCAGAGCTACCAGTCCTTGCTTGCGCATGTGGAAACCATGACCACCGACACCCGCGCCGTCGAAAGCAGTCTGGCGGCGTTGGGGACCCTGGCCGAAACCCACCGCCAGACCCTGGCCGCCGTGGCCGACGACGTGGCCGTGTTGCGCCGCCTGGAAGAGTAAGACACAGCACCAACGCCCGGGCTGCCTGGGGAGGATGCCCCCCTCCCCGCCGCCCTCAGCCGGTGCGCTTGCCGGCCCGGACCCGGGCGCAGGTTTCCCACAAGGCGGGATCGAAGGGATCGACGCGGCCAAAGCGGGTGGGAGACAGGGGAGCCGGATCCCACGAAAGCGGAGTGCCGGCGATCAGCGCGGCCACGCTTTGGCCAATCCCCCCCGACGCGGCGATCCCCGCCCCGCAGCAGCCGGTGGCCACCACCAGCCCCGGCACGCTGGCAACCGGCCCCACCAGGAAGCGCCCGTCGGCGGTATAGGCCGAGGGGCCGGTGATGGCGTGGGCCAGGGCCGCGCGCGGCAGGCCGGGCCAGTAGGGCAGCAGGCGCGGCGCGGCTTCCAGCAGGTCGTCCCAGGCGTCGGGATCGCCCCCGAAGCTGAACCCGGACAGATCGGAGGGCAGCGCGCGCGGATCGGCGACCCGCGACACCGCCTCGCGCACCCCGAACAAAAGCCCTCCCAGCTCGGGCCGGGCATAGGCCCCGGCGTCGGGCATCACCACCAGGGGGTGATGGCCCCCCAGCGCGGGATCGGGCGCGGTGATCCAATACAAGCTGCGCACGGGGGCCTGCGCCAGCCCCAGGCCAGCAGCAGCCGCCAGCGGCGACGACCACGCCCCGGCACTCAGCACCACGGTGCGGCAGTCGATCCCGCCCCGGCTGGTTTCCAGGCCCGTGACGGCCCCCGAGCGGCTGCGGCGCACGGCGAGCACTTCCGTGTCGGGGATGATCCGCGCGCCGCCCCGGCGGGCGGCGGCGCCGTAGGCCTGGGCCAGGGCGTAGGGATCCAGATAGGCATCGCCTTGCGAAAGCGCGATCAGGTCCGCCGGGCCGGGATCCAGCCAGGGGACGAGGGCGCGCACGGTGGCCTCGTCCAGGGCACGCACCGGGTCCCCTTCCCGCGCCCCGGCCTGCAAACGAGCCGTGAGCGCGGCCACGGTCGCGGGATCGGCGCTCAGGTGGACGGCCCCGACCCGGTGGACATCAAGGGCCGGCGCGTCGGGATCGGCCATCAGGCGATCCAGGGCGGCATAGGTGGCGCGGACCAGGGCCCGTTCCAGGGCATGCGGACGGGCGCGGGTGAGCAAGGCGGCGGCGCGGGCGGTCGCGCCACTGGCCGGGGTCTGGCGTTCGATCACCACCACGTCGCGGATCCCGGCCCAGATCAGATGACAGGCCACCGACAGCCCCAGCACCCCGCCCCCGATCACCGCCACCCGGGCCGAGGCCGGCAGGGTCGGGCTCATGAATTCCCGCCGGCGGCCTGGGCCAGGCTCACGTCGAGGATATCCAGGGCCCGGTCCAGGTCGGCCTGATCGATGGTCAGCGGCGGCATCAAGGTGAGCACATTGCCCAGGGAAACCTTGAACGACAGCCCCCGGGCCAGGGCATGATACAAAACCCGCTCGGCCGCCGCCGGATCGGGGGCCCGGGTTTCACGGTCGGCGACCACCTCGACCCCCAGCAGAAGCCCCAGGCCGCGCACGTCGCCGATCAGGGCATGGCGGGCCTTCATCTCATCAAGACGGGCCAGGGCGTGGGCGCCCAGCGCGCGGGCGCGGGCCGGCAGATCCTCGTCGAGCAGGATTTCCAAGGTGGTGAGGGCGGCGCGCGCCAGCAGCGGGTTCTTCTCGTGGGTATAGTGGCCAATGGACACGGCGCGGACCGCCCCGGCCAGGGCCCCCCTGGCGACCACGGCCGCCACCGGCAGCACGCCGCCCCCCAGCCCCTTGCCCAGAACCGTGATATCGGGAACCACGTTCCAGGCATCGGAGGCGAACAGGTGGCCGGTGCGGCCCAGGCCGGTGGGAATTTCATCGAAGATCAGCAAGGCGCCGTGCGCGGTGCAGGCTTCGCGGACCAGGGGCCAGAAGCCGGGTGGCGGCAGCGTGGGCACGGCCCGCGCCGGCTCGGCGATCACCGCCGCCACGTCGCCCTCGCGCTCCAGGACGTAGCGGATCATGGCCGCGCAGGCGAGACCGCAGGATGCATTGTCGGCATGCCCGTAGGGACAGCGGTAGCAGGCAAAGGGGGCGACGTGGGCCGTGCCCGGCAACAACGGCCCCAGGCCATGGGAGCGAAAATGCGCCTCGCCCCCCACCGAGGCGGCCCCGAACCCGGCCCCATGGAAGGCATCCCAGAAGGAAAGGGTCTTGAAACGGCCGGTGGCGAGGCGGGCCAGCTTCAAGGCCACCTCGATGGCATCGGATCCCCCGGTGGTCAGCAAGATCCGGGCGTCTTCCTGCGGTGCCACCGCGCGCAGGCGCTCGCCCAGCAGGACGGCGACCTCGTTGGTGTAACGGCGCGGACTGAAGGACAGCGCCGTCATCTGATCGCGCAGTGCCGCCAGCAGGCGGGGATGGCCATACCCCAGGGTGTGGGCGGCGTTGCCGTGAAAATCAAGCAGGCGGCGCCCGTCGGCATCGGTCAGCCAGGCCCCCTCGGCGGCCCTGATCGCCGACAGGCAGGGCGTGGACAGGGCTTGAGGCAGGAACACGGCCGCGTCGCGCGCGACCAGGGCCGTGGCCTGGGGCCCTCGATACCGGCCGGCCCAGGCCTCGCGCGCGGGGGAAAGATTGCCGTCGCCCTCCCCCAGGAAATCCGGCGCGGGCGGGTTCAGGCTGTTCACGGCTTTTCCCCCGCCGCCAGCCGGGCCTCGATCAGGGCGATCGCGGTGGGCAGGTCGGCCACGGAGCGAATGACCTGGTGGGCCCCGGCGCCGATCAGGGCCCGGGCGGCTCGGGCCCGGCGCTGGTCGCGTTCGGCCTCGGGCAAGGCGGCCAGCTCGGCGGCGGTCAGGCCGATTTCGTTGCCGGTGTCCGTGACCCCGATGGCCCAGGCTCCGGCGTTGCGCCCTTCTTGCATGTCCACCGGGGTATCGCCCACCTTGACCACCGCCGCCGGCGGGTAGGCGTCCAGCTCGATCATCAGACGGAACATCATCATCGGCCCCGGCCGCCCGGTGGCCATGTCGCCCGCGCACACCATGGCGTCGGGGGCGAAGCCCTGGGCGGCCGCCTTGGCCACGCAGGCGTCCATGATCGCGCGGGTGTAGCCGGTGGTCGAGCCGATCCGGATTCCCCGGCCTCGCAGATCCGCCACGACTTCGGGCGCGCCCGGGATGACGTCGGCATAGTCCGCGACCACGGCAATCTGCATGGGCAGGAAGCGGGCGTACACGGCCCGGGCCTCCTCCTCCCCGAAGGGGGTGCCGTGGACGGCCCGCCAGCGTTCTTGAACCGCGCCGCCAATGGCCCGGATGTGATCGAGCTTGGGCAGCCCCATGGGGGCGCGGGCCTCGGCCTCGGTGATTGGCACGCCCGCCTCGGCAAAGGCGGCCTGGAAAATCGCGGCCGGCGCCCGACACCCGTGATCGATGACCGTGCCCGCCCAGTCGAAAACCACCAGACGCACCCGCGCCTCAACCAAAGGCTGGGCTGTGGGGATGACCATGGGCTTTGTTCTCCCGACGCAAGGCCGCCCCGGGCGCGTCCATGGAGCGTTTCCCCGCCCCACGCCCGGGCGGCCGGTTGTGATTGCGTTCCAGGCAAGCAGGGTGCCTACTGTAAATCAAATCGGGCTTTTTCGGATTTTCATAGATCCATGCCTATCAATCTTGCCCAATTGCGGGCCTTTCACATGGTCGCGACCCAAGGATCCTTCACCAAGGCGGCGAAGGCGCTCAACGTGACCCAGCCGACCGTTTCCGGACAGGTGGGGGCCCTGGAGGAAGGCGCGGGCGTGCGCCTGTTCGAGCGCCAGGGGCGTGGCGTGCGCCTGACCGCCCTGGGCAGCCAGCTTCTGGGCGTGACCACCCGCCTGTTTGCCTTGCACGACGAGGCCGAGGAACTCCTGAGCGCGAGCATGAACCTGGAAGCCGGGCGGCTGGCGGTGGGGGCCGACAGCCCGTTCACGGTCATGCCGCTTCTTTCACGGTTGAGCCGGCGTCATCCGGGTGTCACCTTCGACCTGACCCTTGGCAACTCGGCCGAGGTGCTGCGCAATCTGTACGACTATCGCACCGACGTGGGCGTGCTGGCCGACATCCGGGTGGACCCGCGCCTGATCGCGCACCCTCTTCTCAGCCCCCGGGTCATGGCCTTCGTGCCCCGCACCCACCCCTGGGCCCGCGAGCGGGAGGTCATGCTGGCGGCGTTCCAGGATCAGCCGATGGTGTGGCGCACCGGCGGCTCGGTCACCCGGCAGGTGTTCGAGCGCGCCCTGGCCGAACGCGCCATCACGCCGGCGGTGGTGATGGAAATCAACACGCGCGAGGCCACGCGCGAGGCGGTGGCGGCCGGATTCGGCATTGGCGTGATCGCCGAAAACGAGTTTGGCATGGATCCCCGCCTTGTCTTGCTGCCCATAAACGATGCCGACCTGCGCATGACGATCTACGCCGTGTGCCTGCGCGAGCGGCGCCGCCTGCGCACCGTAAGGGCGTTCATGGACATCGCCCAGGAATACGCGGCCTGAAGCAGCGTGCGAAAAATCCGATCCCGGCACGGCTCCAAAGCGGTTCCGACTTTCCGGGGCTCGTTCTCAAGGATCACGTTCCCGGCTGGCGGGATTCCAGGATGGTTGCCTTTTTCTCGGGAACCCCATATTTTTCGGGCCGCGAGACCGCGTACCGGTCCCGCGAAGGCCGCATGCGGGGCGTAGCTCAGCCAGGTAGAGCGCCAGCTTTGGGAGCTGGATGCCGGAGGTTCGAATCCTCTCGCCCCGACCATGCCGCCAGGAGCCATCCGTGGCCGCCCGGAACACGGGCGGGCCCTGGAACTAGCAGGAAAGGGAAGCCATGACTCGCGTGCGCATTTACCAGCCGGCGAAGACGGCGATGCAGTCGGGCAAGGGCCGCACCCATCACTGGGTGGTCGAGTTCGAGCCGACCGAGCGCCCCTTGAATGACGCCCTCATGGGCTGGGTGGGCTCGGGCGACATGAACCGGCAACTGCGCCTGACCTTTCCGACCAAGGCCGAGGCCCTGGCCTACGCCAAGCGCAAGGGACTGGAAGCCACGGTGCGCGATCCCGCGCCCCGCGTGATCCACCCCAAGGCCTACGCGGATAATTTCGCTTTCCGGAAGGTTTCGTGACGGTTTGATTTCGCTGGACGCGGGGCCCGAAAAAGGGAAAATCTCCCTCCTCGCGTCGTTGCAAACGGGGCGCCCTTAGCTCAGTTGGATAGAGCAACGGCCTTCTAAGCCGTGGGTCGGGGGTTCGAATCCCTCAGGGCGCGCCACTCTTTTCAAGACGCTGTGGGGCCCCCTTTGTGGGGCCTTCTGCTTTTTTGAAGCCAGCCGACGCAGCGGCATCGCTTGCGGCGACAAGGGCTGATTGCCGGCCGCATCCCTCGGCGAAGCCGGGGCGCCGGGTCACACCCGATGACATGGGTGTTCTCCTTCCTCATGGCGTTTCATGAAACATGATCCGCCAAGGGGGGGATGCAAGGGGGGCAACCCCCGCGGCTTGCCAAGCCACCCGCCACTTTTTTGTTTTTTCACGATAAGGCAAACGCCAAAACGGAATTTTTGGGCATGCCCGGCCTTTCCGCCTTGTCGAGATACATACTAAACAATACCTTTCTTATCTCTACAGACCATCATCACTGGGGATGGGTCATGCGCGTTTTTTCGGTCCGAGGGAGAATCGTAACCCTTGCCGCCTTGGGTATCGCCGGTCTGGTCGCCATGGGAATTCTTGTGTTCTGGAGCGTTTCGACTCTCACCAGAACCGATGCCCAGACACGCACGGTCGCGGCCTTGCGCCTGGAGGGGAATGACCTGGAGATCGGCAACCTGACTCTTCGACGCGCCGAGCAGGATTTCCTGCTGCACAAGGATCTGGCCAACGCCGATCGGGTTCGCGAAGGCCTGAACGAGACCCAGAACAGGGCCGAGGCCCTGGCCCGCGATCCCCGCGCGGCCTTTCTCGCCGGCCCGGTGGAACGCATCCTCCAGGGCATGAAAGCCTATCGCGAGGAATTCGAGATCATGGTTGCCGCCCAGCAGCGCGCCGGCCTGACCGAAAGCGATGGGTTGCAAGGCGCCCTGCGCCAGGCCGTCCATGCCATGGAACGCGAGGTTACCGCCGAGAACGACGACGCCTTGATGGTGCCGCTGCTCATGATGCGCCGCTACGAAAAGGACTACCTTTTGCGCGGATACCCGTCCTTGCTTGAAAAGGTCAGGGAACAAGGCCGCGTGTTCATGGACCGCCTGAACCATTCAACGCTGAATGGCCAGCGCCAGGCCGAACTTTCCCGGCAGATTGAAACCTATCTCGGCGCTCTCGCCGCCATGATCGAGGCCGACCAGAACGTGCGCGCGAGCCTTGTCCGGCTTGGGGCCATCTACGCCGATTTCTCCCCGGCCTTCCAGGCCTTGCGGACCAAGGCCATCGAAGCCGACAGCGCGGTCCAGGCCCGGGGAAAGGAAACCGAAACCCAGGTCATCGTTTTGTCGCTGGCGCTGGTTGGTGCCTCTGTTCCCTTGTTCTTGCTTGTTTCGTTGCTGATCGCCCGCTCGGTCGTGCGGCCGGTTCGAGCCATTACCCAGGTCATGGACACCTTGTCCCATGGCCAGAAGGAAGTGAGCGTTCCCTACACCAACGGCCACGACGAAATCGCGGTCATGGCCCGGTCCATCCAGGTCTTCAAGGAAAACCTTCTCCAGTCCGAGCGACTGGAAAAAGAGGTTCGCGCCGGACAGGAACGCGAGCTTTATCGCAGCCGCGAGCGCGACCGGTTGATCCAGGAGTTCGCCGCCTTGATGGATCAGACCATGAGTCGGGTGAAAGCCTCGGTCGAGGGGGTTCAGACCAACGCCCACGCCGTGCGCCAGGCCGCCGATACCGCCAGCCGTGACAGCAGCACCGTGAGCACCGCCGCCGAGGAGGCCGCGAACGCCATCGATACCATGGCCCAGGCCGCCGAGGAACTGGGCACGGCAACGATCGAAATCAGCCAGCGCATCCAGGAAAGCACCCGCTACACCGCCGTGGCGGTGAACGAAGCCTTGAATGCCGACAAAACCATCGAGCAGCTGGCCGCCTCGGCCCGAACGATCGAGGAAATCCTGACCTTGATTGAAACCATCGCGGGCCAGACAAACCTGCTGGCCCTGAACGCCACCATCGAGGCGGCAAGGGCGGGGGAAATGGGCAAGGGGTTCGCCGTGGTCGCGGGCGAGGTCAAGGCCCTGTCCGTGCAGACCGCCAAGGCCACCCAGGACATCGCCTCGCAGATTCGCGAGATCCAGACCTCCACCCGCCACAGCGTCGAGGCGATTCGGGCCGTCAGTGGCGCCATCCGCCAGGTGGATGGTGTCGTGTCCTCCATCGCCGCCGCCGTCGAGGAACAAAGCGCCGCCACCCAGGCCATCGTGCAGACCGTCCAGCAGGCCGCCGCGGAGAACCGCGCGGTCACCCAAACCATGGGCGACGTTTCCGCCGCCGCCCGCTCCACCGGGGAACTGGCTACCAGCATGTTCCACGTCGCCCGCGACCTGGGCGACGCCGAGGCCAATCTGGGCCGGGACGTGGGGAGCTTCCTGGGCAACGTCCAGGCGGTTTGACCCCCGCCCGGACGCGCTCCCGTGCCTACCCGTTGTTGTCCCGGCTGGCGAAGAACTGCCGGGCCGACATCAGGATCTCGCGCTTGCCCACATGGTTGGGGGGACTGATCACGCCTTCGTTTTCCATGCGCTCGACCAGGCGCGCCGCGCGGTTGTAGCCAATTTGCAGGTGTCGTTGCACGAAGCTGACCGACACCTTGTCCTCGCGCAAGATCACCGCCAGCGCCTGGCTGTAGAGATCGCCGTCTTCTCCTTCGTCCGAGTATCCCTCGTCCAGCGACGGCCCGCCGTTCGTCCCGGGACCCCCCGCCGAGGGAGCGGGGTAGTCGTCGTCGTCGTCCTCGGTGACCGAGTACACGTAATCGGGGGTCCCTTGCCGGCGCAGGCTGGCCACCACGCCTTCGACCTCCTGATCCGAGACAAAGGCGCCGTGAACGCGGCTGATGCGTCCGCCCGCGCGCATGAACAGCATGTCGCCCTGGCCCAGCAGCTGCTCGGCCCCCGACTCGCCCAGGATGGTGCGGCTGTCGATCTTGCTCGTGACCTGGAAGCTGATGCGGGTGGGGAAGTTGGCCTTGATGGTGCCGGTGATCACGTCCACGCTGGGGCGCTGGGTCGCCATGATCAGGTGAATGCCCGCCGCGCGCGCCATCTGCGCCAGGCGCTGGATCAGGGTTTCGATCTCCTTGCCCGCCACCAGCATCAGATCCGCCATCTCGTCCACCACGACGACGATGCACGGCAGCGGATCCAGATGAACGATGCGGTCCTCGAAAATCGGTTCGCGCCGCTCCTTGTCGAAGCCAACCTGGATCCGGCTGGTCACCTGCTCGCCCCGGGAATTGAGATCGATCACCCGGGCGTTGTAGCCATCCAGATTGCGCACCCCCAGCAGGGCCATGGCGCGATAGCGGTTTTCCATTTCGCGCACCACCCACTTCAGGGCCGAAACCGCCTTGTGGGGGTCGGTCACCACCGGGGTGAGCAAGTGCGGGATATCGTCGTAAACCGACAGCTCCAGCATCTTGGGATCGATCATGATCAGCCGGCACTGGTCAGGCTGAAGGTGATAGAGCAGCGACAAAATCATCGCGTTGATGCCCACCGACTTGCCCGAACCGGTGGTTCCGGCGATCAGAAGGTGAGGCATGCGGGCCAGATCGACCACCACCGGATCGCCGCCGATGTCCTTGCCCAGGGCCATGGGCAGGCGCGCGCGCGACTGCTTCCAGGCCTCGGAATCCAGGATTTCGCGCAAGTACACCGTTTCGCGGGTGTCGTTGGGCAGCTCTATGCCGATCACGCTGCGCCCGGGGACCAGGGCGATACGACACGTGACCGCGCTCATCGAGCGCGCGATATCGTCGGCCAGATTGATGATGGTCGAGGACTTGGTGCCCGGCACCGGCTCCAGTTCGAACAAGGTCACGCACGGGCCCGGCCGCACTTCCATGATCTCGCCCCGGACCCGGAAGTTGCGCAGCACCGTTTCCAGCTTGGCCGCCCGTTCGGCCAGTTCGTTTTCGTCGCTTTCCTCGCGTGGATCGGAATCCTCGGGCAGGCTGAGCAACGCGGTGGAAGGCAGGCGCGGCGTGTAGGTGGCCGGTTCCTGTTCGTCGTCGTCCGACTCCAGGGAAACGGCCGCCGCCGGCGCCGGATCGACCGGGATCCGGTGGGGAGGCATGCCGGAGATCAGAAGTGACTGCCGGTGTGGGGGGTCCTCGTCGCGAATGCCCGGGTGGGAAACAAGCGCCGCGTTCTCCTGGTCTTCCTCGTCTTGCGGATCCGGAGAGTCCACCAGATCGTCGCCTTCGTCCTCGTAGGCCGACAGATCGTCTTCCTCGCCGGGGCCGGCCAGGGCGCCGGCGTCTTCCTCGTCCCGGGGATCGAAGGAGAGGTCCTCGTCCTCCCCGTCCTCCCCTGAGTCGAAGGAGGCGGACGGATCGAGATCCGCGAGATCCTGGTCCCCGGAGTCGCCGGTGTCCCGGGGGTCGTCGGTCAGGGAGTCATCCAGGGCCGGGGCCGTGGTCTGGCCATGCACCGGCCCGCCGCCGATCTTGGCCGCCAGCGGTGGCGCGCCCACCCGCAGCGGCTGCGGCAGATCATCGAATTCGTGGGTATCGATCCAGTGTTCGACCGGATCGGCCTCGTCGTCTTCCGTCTCGTCCTCGCGCTCGACCGCCCGTTCGGCTTCAGCCCACTCGATTCCGGCGACGAACGCATAGGCAATGGCGGTGGCGATATCCTCGTCGCCGGTGCCCGTGCCCCAGATCACCGCCGCTTGCGGTCGTCCACGATCAGCCTCGATGAACCATTCGGGGGGGCCGTCCGACGGCCATTCCGAAAGGCGCAGGGCAAAGGGGCGGTCATTCAAGGCGCACCAGAGATTGAATTCCTCGGCGCCCGTGCCGCGTTCAGGGGACGACGCGCTCGCGCCGGCCATGGCGTTTTGTCCCGGTCGGGTGGTCATCACGAAACCCTGTAAGCAGCGACCATCATTTTTTCCACGTCTCCGTCATGGGACAGAAACGGCAAGACCAGGCGTTCCCAGGTCTGTTCCTCGCCATCGAAAACGCCCGTGTAAACCCGGGCCACCGGCATTTGTTCCACCCGCACCTGCTCGTATTCCCTTTTGAGAATATCGCGTTGTTCCTTGGGCAGGGAATCGATGGACTGTCCGACCCGGTCGCCATCGAAAATTTCGGCGTACTCGTTACTATAGTAGCCGTAAACGTAGCGGCCGTCGCGATCCACCTTGATGACCACCATGTGAGACAGCCACGGACGCAGATCCGCCGGATCCACATCGACGGCCATGGGCACCTCTCCGTTGTCGCACAGCTCCACCCATTTCTGGTAGAGCCGTTTCAAGTCCGGATGCCGCAACATCGGGGCCAGATTGTTCACGCTCATGACGTCCCCCGACCAAAGGTGCTAATGGCGTTGAATCTCATGTGGTTATCCCGAAATGTGAAGGCGAATGCAAGGACCCGGGGCGCATGATACACCGAGAAAGCCCCAAGATCAGTAATCCCGTTTCCAGAAAAGCCCGGCCTCGCCCGCCCCGCCGGCGCCAGCCCGGGTTTCCAGGTTCAAGGAGGGGGTCAGTTCCACCTGGACCTCGACCGCGCTGTCCCCCAGTCCCATTCCCTGCACCACCCCGACATACACATTCTCGCGCACATAGGTGCCCGCCTGCACGGTGGTGCCCCCCTTGTCTCCCTCACCCAGCTTGAGGACGTCAAGACCGGTGGCGTCGCGCAAGGATTCCACGAAGCTCCCCCCGGTGCCGAAGCCGCCCAGTTCGCCAACCGCGCGCGCCAGCTGCACCGCCTCGATCGCCGACAGCTCGCCCGAGCTTTTGCCAAACAGGATGTGCGCCACCACCTCGTCGGGCGGCAGGGCCGGTTCCGAGGAAAAGCTCAGGTCGGGCGCCGAGGCGGTCCCCGTGACCCGCACCACCGCCGTGACGTCGCCGGTGTCGTTGGTGGCCCGGATGTCCAGGCCGGGATCCAGGCGCCGGCCGCCATCGAAACGGATCACGCTGTCCTTCAGCGAAAACGTCCGCCCCAGGAAGTCCACCTGGCCGCGCAGGTTCTCGATCGTTCCCACGACCACGGGCTGGGCGGCGGTGCCCCCCACCGTCAACGCCCCCTTCCATTCGGTGTTGACCCCCTGCCCCGTCACGTACACGCGGTTGGGCAGGCTGACCTTGAGATCAAGGGCCACGGGCAGGCCCGGGTTCCGGGCGTCCTCGCCCCGGGCCCGCGCCGCCAGGGCCTGGGCGCGGGTGGCCGGCTGGCCACGCCCCCCCACCTCCATCACCGGCAGGTCGGGAATGCTGGCGCCCATCGAATTGATGAGCCGCACCGCCACCTTCTGGGTGGTCACCGTGCCGGCCAGCGCGGCCCCGGTCTCGCGCAAGGCCAAGGTCAGGTCGGCGTCCAGGGTGGCCGTCGCTTCGTCGCGCCGCACCAAGGTGGCGTTGCGGGCCGCCACCTTCACGTCGCCTTGAGGGAGCCCGGGGCTTGACAGGTCCAGGGCCCCGTCCAGGGCAACGGTGCCCGGGCCGCCATCGGTCCCGCGCAGGCGCACCACCAGGCGCTGATCGGCCGTCGCCGAGACATCGAGATCCAGGTCCTTGAGCAAGGTCCCGGTCAGCAGGTTTTCGTATCGCCCTTTTTCCAGGCGCACGCCGCCACTCAGCCGGGGCGCGCCCACGGTGCCGGCCACGCTCAGGTCAACCGTGGTGGGGCCGGACGGCCGATGCTCGATCAGCGGCGTCATGTCCCACAGGTCATGGATATCGCCCTTCCAGCGCACCCATGCGTCCACCGGCGTGCCTGGCCCCACGGCCGCCAGCCCCCGGGGCAGGGGCAGACGTGCCTGCGCTTGCAGCGGTTCGCCCGGCAGGCCCTCCAGGCGCAAGGAGGCGGTCAGGGCCCGGTCCACCGTCGCCTCAAGGAAGGCATCGACCCGGTGCCCGGCCAGGGCCCCGGCCCGCAGCTGGCGCACCACCAGGGCCGCCTTGCCCGTGGGCCGCGAGGGCGTGCCGGCCACGTTCACGGTCCCTTCCAGCCGGCCCTCCAGGCCCAGGGTGGGAGCGAACAGATCGGCAAGTCCCAGCGGCACGGCGGCAGCCTCCAGGCGGGCCTGCACGCGTCCGTTCGCGCCCAGCCCCCCGGCCAGGGTCAGCTGGCCCCGGTCCACCGTCAGGCGGGTTTCCTCCAGCCGGGTGGTTCCGCCCCCCAGGCGCACGGCGGTGGGCGCCGCGAGCGCCACGCGGTGGGTTCCGGCCGAGACATCAAGCGTGCTCACTTCCAGACGGGGCGCCGCCCCCCCCTTCCAGCGCGCATCCAGGCGCCCCTTCAGGGGCTGGTCGGTGGCACCGGCACGCAAGGCGCCTTCCACACGCGCCGCCAGCCCGAGGGAATCCAGCGGACCGCGCGCCTCGATGCCCAGCTGGCGCCACGACACCGGTCCGCTGCCGCCACCAGCCAGGGACACGCTGGCGGTGATCGCGGGCTTGGCCAGTGGATCATCCACCCGTGCCTTGGCCTCCAGGCGGCCCAGGCCCTGCCCGTTCAGGCGCAGGCCCGGCGCGCGGGCCTCCAGGGTGACGACTCCCTTTCCGGCGCGATCGGGTTCCAGGCGGGCCTGGGCGTCCAGGCGTCCGCCCAGCGCGGGCACCCCGAGCGGCGCCAGGACGGCCAGGTCGGGCACGGCCACGTTGACGCGGGCCGTCGCCCGCTCCAGCCGGGCCGGGTCCAGATGGGCCCGGGCCGTCACGCTGGCGGACCCGGCGGTGAGTGTCGCGTCCTCCACCACCAGGGCCGAAAACCCCTTTTCAACGGCAAAGGGCAGGCTCAGGCGCACCGGCAGGCGTCCGGCGCGGGCCTCGGCTTCCACCCGCCCGGTGGGGGCCTGGGTCACCGACGCCGCCTCCACGCGCACGCGCAGCCCCTCCCAAACCGGTCCCAGGCCGCTCAGGCGCGCCCCCTCCAGGGTGGCCACCACGGTGGGATCGGCGATCGCCCCCTTCGCGTCCACGCTCAAGGTCAGGGGACCACCCCCCAGGCCGGCCCCCAGAAGAGCCGGATTGGCCACGGCCAGGGTCAGCCGGGCCGCGAGGGTGTCCCCGGCCTCCAGCGTGCCCTCGCCCGTGCCGGTCACGGCGTTGGTTTCCAGTTTCAGGTCCTGGAGCCGAACGCGGGGGCTTTCCCGCGCGTCGCCCTCCCCGCCCAGCGAAACACGGGCCGAGAGCGCCGGGGTCGGTCCCAGCAGCTCGGCCAGGGCCGGATCCAGCCGGGCCGGATCGGGGGAAAGAGCCACGCCAAGGTCCACGGCCCCCGCCGCTCCCCCGGGGCCAAAAGCCAGCGCCTCGGCGTGCGCCTCCAGGCGGGCGCCCAGGCCCAGCCCGGGGGACAGGGGTGCGAGATCGGGCACGGCCAGAACCAGTTGCACGGCCTCGGCCCGGCCTTGCGCGGGATCGTAGCGCCCGCTGACGTCAAGATCGAAGCCGGCTCCCGAGACCGAAGCCGTCTCCAGGCGCAGCGGTCCCCCGTCGGGATCCAGGAAGGCCCGCACGACAAAAGCGGGGGCCGGTCCCACCAGGGCCGCGCCCCCGGCTCCGGCCGCCGGCAGGCTCAGGCCCTGGGGCCCGCCCGTCACGCTCAGGGCCAGGGCGCCCGCCGTGGCGGGATCGGGCGCCAGCGTCGCCACCAGCCCCAGGCCCTCCAGGGCCATTACGTCCGGCAGGGCCAGGGCGCCCGCGTCCAGCCGGGCGTCCACCCGGGGCCGGGCCCGGGTTCCCCGGGCGCTCACCGCCAGGTGGGCCGTGCCTCCTTCCAGGGTTGGCGCGACCAGGGCCAGGGCGGGGGGATGATCCAGGTTCACGTCCGCGTCCAGGGTCAGGGCGCCCGTCTCCCCGGCCTCCACGCCCCCCTTGGCGTGCACGCGCCAGCCCGCCCCCTCGGCCAGAAGCTCGTCCAGATGAACGGCGCCTTCTCCGGGCAGGGCAACGTCGCCCAGGATCCGCATGCCCTCGGGGCCGGCCCCGGCCGCCAGCATCGGCGGAGCCTTGGGGCCCGGGACCAGGCGCACGTCCAGCCCGGCGCGCAGATCGGGCCAGCCCAGGCGCACCGTGCCCGCGAGGGTCGCCACGTCTTCCACCGACGCGGTGATCCGGGCCGGCCAGTCGGCAAGCGGCCCGCTGCCTTCGATGCGGACATCCACCGCCGGGCGGTCGGCCAGCCCCAGCAGGCCGCCCAGCGCCCCGCCCGCCGGCTCGACCAACCGCAGATCCAGGTCCAGGGCCAGGGGATCGCGCGCCAAGGTGGCATCGCCGGCCAGCGCGCCCGGCACGCCATCGGTGCGCACGGCATCCAGGTGCACCCGGGTCGAACCCGGAGCCGTGCCCTGGTCCAGCCCGCCGTCCACGTCCAGGCGCACCCGCTGCCCGGCCAGGGCCTCGCCCACCTCCAGCCCCTCGACCGCCAGGCGCTCCAGGCGCACCCGGGCCACCAGGGCCAGCCAGTCCAGTCCCTCCGAGGTGTCCTCCTCGGGCGAGGGTTGGGTTTCCGGCAGACGCTCGAACACCGGCCGGCGCAGCTCCAGATCCCGCACCACCAGCCGGCCGCCCAGCAGGCCGGCCGGGCTCCAGGCCAGACGCGCCTCGGGAAGGGTGAGCCAGGGGCCGGCCGGATCCTCCAGCACCAGGCCGGTGATCCGCAGATCCCCCCACAAGGACCCCTCCACCGTGTCCAGGCGCAGCCGGACCCCGGTCGGATCGTCAACCAGCGATTCCAGGGTTTGACTGAGCCAGGCATGGCCGGCCGCGCTATCCAGCCACAGGGCGCCCGCGCCCCCCAGGGCCAGCGGGGTCGCGGTGACAAGGGCCACGGTGGCCCCCAGAACGCGCCATGCCCGCCGCCGCCGACGGGAACCAGGGGCGGGCGCGGACGAGGCGGGGGTCTTGGTGTCGCTGTCGTCGGCCATGTTCAGAACGCCTGTCCGAGACTGATGTAAACCTGAAACGAATCGTCCTCGTCGCGCGGATTGAGCGGCACGCCAAGATCCACGCGCAACGGCCCGAAATCAGTGTGATAGCGCGCGCCAAGCCCGGCTCCCCAGCGGATGGTTTCGTCGAACGAGGGCCAGGACTCGGGGCCGACCAGCCCCCCTTCCAGGAACGGCACCACGGCAATGGTGGGCGTGATCTTGATCCGGGCTTCCACCCCGATCTCGGCGGCCGAACGCCCGCCCAGGGGATCGCCGTTGGCGGCAAGCGGGCCAATCATCTGGTAGCCAAAGCCGCGCACCGAGCCACCACCGCCGGCATACAAACGTCGGTTGGGGGGAACCCGGTCGAGGCTGGCGCCGGTCAGGCTGGCCAGCCGCGCCCGCCCCGCCAGAACCAGCCGGTCGGGGAGCGCCGGCACGTAGCCCGAGGCCAGGGCATCGACCACGAGAAAACCGGTTGATTCCGACTCAACAACGCCGGCGAAGGGCTGGGCGGTCAGGGAAAAACGGGTGCCCCGGGTGGGGTCCAGGGCGTTGTCGGTCGCGTCGCGGCTGACCTGCACGGGCAGGCCGGCCAGGGCATGGGGGCGGGAAACGTCCTCGCCCGGCCAGGTCAGATGCGCCATCTCCAAGGACAGATTGCCCGACACCCGCCAGTGCTCGCTCAAGACCCGCTCGACACCCGCCGCCGCCTCGGCCACCAGGCCGGTGTAGGCTTCCAGATCCTCGCGGGCGACGCGGGAGCTGGCGGTCAGGGTCTGACGGGGCGACAGGAAGTAGGGCTTGCGCAGCGACGCCGCCACCGACTGCTCGGACAAGGCGCCCACCGCCTCGATCCGCAGGTGCTCGCCGGCTCCCAGCAGGTTGCGGTGCTCCCAGCGCGCGCTGGCGCCCGGCCCCCGGTCGGTGCCGTAGGAGACGCCGGCGGCGATGGTGCGCGGGGGAGCCTCGCTCAGGGTCAGGTGGATGGGAATGCGCCCGTCGGGACCCACCGCCGCCTCTGGCCCCATGTCGAGGGTTCCGAACAGGCGGCTTTCCGACAGGCGCTTGCGAAACTCGCGCACCACCCGCTCGTCGTAGGGATCCCCCTCGCGCCAGGGCACCATCGCCTGCACGAAGGTTTCGTCGACCTTCTCCAGCCCGCGCACCACCAGGGGCCCGAAGGCGGCCTTCGGGCCGGGCTCGACCGTGTAGGTCACTTCCATGACATGACGGGCATGATCGACCACCACCAGGCGGTCGGTCACCCGGGCCAGGGGGCGCGCGGCGCGTTGCAAGGCCAGCGTCAAGGTGTGCTCGCCGTCCAAAACGGCCTGGGCGCGGGCCGGGGCTCCCACCTCCAGCCCGGCGGTGCCGGGATCCTGGGGGAGGTCGGCGCGCTCATCCGTTCCGCGATAGTCGAACACCACGCTGGCCAGGGTGTAGAGCGTCCCCGGTTCGGCCGAAATCACCACCCGGGCCGGCCGGGCCTCGGTGTCCACCTCGGCGGCCAGGGTGGCGTCGTAATAGCCCCGCGCGCGCAGGGCCTGGGCGAAGCGTTCCAGGTCGGCGTCCACGCGCTGGCGCAACCCGGCTGGCGTGGCCGGTGGCTCGCCTTGCAAGACCACGAGCCGCGACACGCCTTGCAGCCACGAGGTCAGGGACCCGTCTTCCCCCGACACCCGAAACTCGACCCCATACGGCACGGAAACAGAAGGGGTTTCCTGGGCGGTCGGGGGCTCGTCCGGGACGGGGTCGGCGGCCAGGGCCCCAGACGGCGCGATCAGCGCGCCCACGGGAACAAGCAGGGCCAGCGCAAAGGCCCGGGCAGAGGCATCCGGCAAGGGGGTGTCTCCTTCTTCGCCTGGGGCTGGCGCCCCGTTGAAAATCCTTTTTATCCCGCGGGCACCACGCCCAGGGAATAGATATCCTCGGGCGTCGCCATCAGGTCGAAGGCCAGTTTGCCACAGACCACCAGCACCAGAAGGGCCAGCAAGACGCGCAGCTGCTCGCCGCGCAGCCGGGCCCCGGCCCGGGCACCGGCCTGGGCGCCAAACACCGCGCCGGCCAGCAGCAGCAAGGCCAGGAACACATCGACGGTGCGGTTGAACGAGGCCTGCAGCACGGCGGTGGTGCCGGCCACGAAAATGATCTGGAACAGGCTGGTGCCCACCACCACCTGGGTCGGCATGCCCAGCAGGTAAATCATCGCCGGCACCATGACAAAGCCGCCGCCCACGCCCATCACGGCGGCGAGCACGCCCCCCAGCACCCCGATCCCCAGGGGCAAAAGCACGCTGATGTACAGCTTGGAACGGCGAAAGCGCATCTTGAAGGGCAAGCCGTGCATCCAGGTATGCCGGCCGGGACCGCGCGCCACCGCCCCACCCCCGCCCTTGTGCCGACGCAGCAAGGACAGCACGCTTTCCAGGAACATCAAGCCGCCCACCAGCCCCAGGAAGACCACGTAGGCCAGCGAGATCGCGAGGTCGATCTGGCCCAGCTGGCGCAGGAGGGCGAACAGCCACACGCCGACCACCGACCCGACCAGGCCGCCGATCAGCAGCACCACCCCCATCTTGATGTCCACGTTGCCCCGGCGCATGTGCGCCAGCACGCCGGCAATCGAGGATGCGACGATCTGATTGGCCTGGGTGCCCACGGCCACCGCCGGCGGCACCCCGTACAAGATCAGCAAAGGAGTGAGCAAGAAACCGCCGCCGACGCCAAACAAACCCGACAAATAGCCGACCAGCCCCCCCATGCCGAGGATCAGCAAGGCGTTGACGGACATTTCGGCAATCGGCAGGTAAACCTGCATGGCGTTTGGCCCTCCCCGGCCGGGCGTGCGCTCCGGTTCGTTGCATGACCGGTCCCAGGGCTCCATAAGACCCTGGCCGGCCAGCGGGCGCAACCCCGCACGGGCCCGGGTCGTGCCCTGATCACGGATCGGCAACACACTCTTCCGGTCCGGACGTTGAAAAATTTTTCGATTCAACCGGGCGCAAGGCACGCGCCTTCTCGTGACCTACGACCGGACAAGGGGCCGTGGATCAGCGCGGCCACGGGGCTTGCGGGGTTGACGACGGCGGAAAAAAGGTTGGCGTCCAGGACTCCCCGGGGGGCGGCATGGCCTCGCCGGACTCCCGGGACCCCTTCCCTTCAATCGCCGGTCCCGACTCCCGGCCGGGAGCGGGCGCCATCGGAACGGGTCGCGCCGAAGCGGGGGCCTCGGACGACGACAGGCCCGGCGGCTCCGGCGAGGCCGGCAGCCCGGCGCAGTAGGCGTGCAAGGCCCCCACCACGGCGCGGGCGATCCGGTCCTGGCCGGCGGGACTGGCCAGGACCCGCTCGTCGGCGCGGTTGACGATCAGGCCGGCTTCCAGCAGGGCGGCGGGCATGGTGGCGGCCCGCAGCACGGCCAGCCCGTCGAAGCGGTACAGGCCCAGGGCCGGATCCAGCAGCGGCCGGTTTTCGCCCTCGATCGGTTCGGCGTGGTGAAGGGTCGGGGCAAGGCCGGCCGCAACCAATGCCCGGCCCACCGCCCGCCCCCAGCGCTCGCTTTCCCGGGGCTGGGGGTTGGCGGCCGAGACAAAAACGGAAAAGCCACTGAAACGATCGCTGTAGGGAATAACCGGCCCGGTGCCCGTCTCGCCCCGCCACGTTTGCAGATAACGCGGCTGCACCGAGTCATGGTGCACCGACAAGAACACCGTGGCCCCGGCCGCGCGGGCCGCCGCCGGGCGCTGGGTCAGGCCGGCCATGGTGCCGTCGGCGTTGATGACCACCACGCGAAAGGCACCGTCGCGGCGCACGGCGGCGGCGATGGTCTGGCCCAGGGCCTGGTTGAACCCGAACTCGGGACGCCCGCGCGCGCTGGTCGCCCCCGGCCGCGCCAGGGTGTGGCCGATATCCAGGCCCAGGACCACGGTGGAAGGATCGCAGGCCAGGGCGGCCGGGGCCGCTCCCCCCGCCCCGCCTCCTCCCACCAGGATCCCGAGGAGGAGGGCAAGCCCCCCCGGGGCCCGGGGACGCCTCAGGCGGCCTTGCACCGGCGACGCCTCAGGCGGCCTTGCATCCGAACCCGGCCGCCTCGACCGCGTCGCAGATCGCCAGGGCATCCCCGGGCGGGGTCACGCCGACCCTGCCGCTGTCCAGTTCAACCGTGACCCGGGCCTGGGGAACCACCCGTAAAATGGCGCGTTCCACACTGGCGACGCAGCCGCCACAGGTCATGCCTTCAACGGAAAAAATCTGCTCGGTCATGTCGTTGCATCCTTTTGCTTGCGATCAGGAGGAACCATGCCCCTGGTCCGTTTGCACGCACCATGGGGTTTACATCCGCCGCGCCACCGTTTCATCCCCTTCGTGCATCAAGGCGCTGACCGGCACCAGGGTGATTCCTTTCTTGGCCAGGGTGGGCAGCCAGGCACGCAGGGCCTCGATGGTGGCATCCTTGGGATGGCCAATGCCGATGGCCACGCCGTTGCGCCGCGCGGCGGTTTCCAGGCTGGCCAGCTGGCGGTCCACGGCGCCGCGTTCGGGCACGTTGTCGAGGAACACCGAGCGCCCGGCATGGGGCACGCCGGCGGCGGCGGCCACTGCCTGCCCCACGGTGCGCGGCGAGGTCACGGAATCCAGCCACAGCAGGCCACGCCGTTTGAGTTCCCCGATCACCACCGACATGCGCCGGGGATCGGCGGTGAACCGGCTGCCCATGTGATTGTTGATCCCCACGAAGCCGACTCCCCGGTCCAGGTTGCGGCGCACCCGGGCCAGGATCTCGGCGTCGCCCAGATCGGTGGTCAGGGCATCGGGGCCGGGGGAGATGTGGCTGTTCTGCGGCTCCATGGGCATGTGAATCAGCAGCTCGTGCCCATTCTGGCGCCCGGCCTTCATCTGATCGGGCAAGGACTCGGCATAAGGCAGGAAGGCCATGGTCACCGGCCCCGACAGCGCGGTGACGGCGCGGGTTCGCGGGCGATCCAGCCCCAGGTCATCGATCACGACGGCGATGGCCGGGGGATGCCACGCCCCGGCGGGCACGGCGTTGGCCCGCCAGGCCGGTCCCCCCGGACCATGGGGCGTGACCACGGGAAAGCGCGGCAGATCGGCCGGCAACGCGACCGGGCGGCTTTTGTCGGGATCATGGACCTCGCCCGACAGGCCTTCCTCCAGGACATGGCCATCCCCTCCCGAGGAAACCAGCAAGGAATCGGAGCCCAGGGGGGCGGCCAGAATGGAGGGCGGCGGCGCGGAGGCCGGCTCGGGCCCGCTGGTCGCCGCTGCCGGAGCCGGAGCCGGAACCGTGGCGACGACAACAGCCTCCTGCGGGGCCTGCGGCTGGGCATGGGCATGCCAGCGCGCCGGCGGCATGGGGGGCGGCGGTGGCACCGGCCGGTGCGCGGCTTCGAGTACCGGCGACGGCGCCGCTTCTCCGGCCTGGGGCGTGGGAGGGGAGACGTCCGGGGGCGGCGCCGACGCCGCCGGGGGTTCCGCCGCTTCCGCGGGCGCCTTCCCCTGGTCGGGCCCGGGGTTGGACCCGGCCGCCTCGTCGCGAGAAGGCGCCGCCGCCTTCATGTCCTCAAGCGAGGCGCGCAACTGCTCGACCGGCGCCAGGATGGAAAAGCGTGGAGCCTGCCCCGCCCCGCCCGCGACCGGCGGCACGCCGCTGGTGGGCTTGGTATCGGGGATCGGCGCCAGGGGCGCGGAGGACGCCGGCCCCGAAGGGGGAGCCGGCTCGCTGGCCGGCACGGGGACCGGGGCCGCCGGGGGCGCCACCACCACGGCCACCTCGGACGGATCCGGGGGCGGCGGGGCCGGGGTCACGTCCACGGCGAACACCACGGCCGGGGCGGCGGGGCGGGCGGGAGGCTTGGGGGCCTGGGCCGCGTCGCCGGTGGCGCGCGCGACGGTCTCCCCCTCCCCGGCCGGGGTAATGGCCTGCCCGTTCGGAGAAGCATGAACGTCGGGGCGAGGCCGGTCAGCGGGGGAAGCGTCGGGGGCGCGGGCCTGGGGCGCGGGAACGGGCTCCTTGGCCGGAACCGGCGGCGAGCCGGGCACGGACGCCGGGGCCGGCGTTGGTGGCACCAAAGGCGCGGCCAGGGCCAGCGCGCCCGGCGCGGCCGGAGCCCCGTCCGGCGGCTTCGGCCCATCCGGCGGAGCGGCCTTGGACGGCGGCGCGACAACCACGGCCTCGGGCACGGCCTCGGGCACGGCCTCGGGCTTCGCCTCCAGCGGGGGCGCGGGAGGCGCAACCGAAGCGGTCTTGTCTTCTGGTTTTGGCTCGGGCTCTTTCACGGCGGGCGGAAACGATGCCATCAGGGCCCGGGTGTCGGGAGGCGACAGCGGCGCCGGCCCCGGCAGGGGCGGCGGTCGGTACTGGTCGGCGGGATCGGGACGCACGGGCGCCGGACGGGCCTGGGCCATCTCCCTGGATCCCGAGGAAGGCGCGGCGCCGGTTGCCCCGGCCGGATGCCCCGTCCCGGCTCCGGAGCCCTGGAAGAAATAAAGCCCCAAGGCCAACCCGCCGCCAACGCCCACGGCCAGGGTGGCGACGACCACCACGACCAGGGTTATGGGAGACAGGCCGGCCACGAACAGGGCAAAGCGATCCAGGGGCCCCTGGCGACCGACATCCTCGGGTGTAATCATGATCCCATCCAATTGGGCCGCCACCGACGCAACATAAGCGAGCTTGCGACCACAGATACACTTGACATGGCCATGGCCGCACCGGCGATCATGGGCGACAGCAGCCCGGCCGCGGCCAGCGGCAGGGCAATGATGTTATACGCGAACGCCCAGGCAAGGTTGAGTCGGATCCGTTGCACCGTGGCCCGCGACAGGGCCAGGGCCTCGGGCAGCAACGAGGGATCGGAGCGCATCAAGGTCATGCCGGCGGTTTCCAAGGCGGCGTCGGCACCGGTGCCCATGGCGATGCCCACGTCGGCCTCGGCCAGGGCGGGGGCGTCGTTCACGCCATCGCCGACCATGGCCACCCCGGTGCCGGCCCGGCGCAGATCGGCGATCACCCGGGCCTTGCCCTCCGGGGGAACCTCGGCGAAGCGTTCCTCCAGGCCCAGGCGCGCGCCGATCGCCGCCGCCACCCGCTCGGCATCCCCGGTGAGCAGGATCGGACGCAAGCCCAGGGTCTTGAGATGGGCAATCGCCTGCGCGGCCCCCGGACGGGGCGGATCGGCCAGCCCCAGCACCGCGACACCCCGCATCGGCGTGCCTTCGCGCCCGGCCCGGGGGAGCGCGGCCGGAGCCAGGGCCATCCACACCGCCGACGCTCCTTGTTCCTCCAAGGTCCGGGCCGCGTGTTCCAGGCTCTCGCGGGCGATGCCCAGGGTGTCCATGAAGGCGCGACTGCCCAGGGCCACCCGCCACGCGCCAACCCGGGCCCGGACCCCCTGCCCGGGTCGGGTTTCGACCTCCTCGGCCAGGGTGAGGGACAAGGCGCGGGCGTCGGCTCCGTCGCGCAGGGCATGGGCCAGGGGGTGGGCGCTGCCCTGCTGCGCGGCGGCGGCCAGGGCCAGAAGGGCGTCCTCGTCCAGCCCGGTTCCTTCCATCGCTCCGGGATCTTGAACAATCCGGGTCAGCACCGGCCGGCCCAGGGTCAGGGTTCCGGTCTTGTCGAACACGATCGTTCGCACCCGATGGGCCTGTTCCAGGGCCCCCGCGTCGCGGATCAGGATGCCCCGCCGGGCGGCGACTCCGGTGCCCACCATCAAGGCGGTGGGGGTGGCAAGGCCCAGCGCGCACGGGCAGGCGACGACCAGCACGGAAATCGCGGCCGTGAGCGCGGTTTCGGTTTCGCCCAGGCCCACGCCCCAGACCAGCCCGGTCACGCCCGCGATGAAAATGACGGCGGGCACGAACACCTGGGCCACCCGGTCGGCCAGGGCCTGCACCGGGGCCTTGGCCGCCTGCGCCGCTTCCACCAGGCGAATGATGCGCGCCAGCGTCGCGTTCTCGCCCGTGGCCTCCACGCGCACGGCGAGGGCGCCATCCAGCACCACGGCGCCCCCGATGACCCGGGCACCGGGCGCGCGGGCCACGGGCAGGCTTTCGCCGGTGATCAGGCTTTCGTCCACCGCCGCCTCGCCGGTTTCCACCACCCCGTCGGCGGGCAGCGCCTCGCCCGGGCGCACGATCACCTTGTCCCCCGGACGCAGGCGTTCCACCGGCACGTCCTCGATGCGCCCGTCCACCTCGCGATGAGCCAGGGCGGGGCGCAGGGCCATGAGCGCGCGGATCGCCGAGGCGGCGGCGCGACGCGCGCGGCGCTCCAGGGTCTTGCCCAGCAAGACCAGGGTAATGACCACCGCCGCGCCCTCGAAATAAAGCCCGGCCCCGGCGCTCCCCCCCAGAACCCGGAACGCCGACAGACCGTAGGCGGCCGAGGTGCCCAGGGCCACCAGGGTGTCCATGGTGCCCGATCCGTTGCGCAGGGCCTTCCAGGCGCCCCCGTAGAAGCGCAGGCCCGGCCCGAACTGGATCACCGTGGCCAGGATCAGCTGCCAGCCGGGAGGCACCCGCCCGGGCAGACCGCTCATGTGGGCGATCATGTCCCACAGCAAGGGGAGGCTCAAAGCCACCGCCAGGCCCAGCACCAGGGTTTCGCCCAGCGCGCCGCCGTCGGAGGCAGACCCCTCCGGACGGCTTGACGGGTCGGGCACCGGATGGGCCCCGAAGCCGGCCCGGCTCACCGCCACGACCAGATCGTCCATCCGGGCCTCGCCACCATCGATGCGCACCCGGGCGCGCTCGGTCGCCAGGTTGACGCTGGCCTCGCGCACGCCAGGCACCCGCCCCAGGACCCGTTCCAGACGGGAGGCGCACGCGGCGCAGCTCATGCCGGTGATGACCAGATCAACCGGACTCCCGCCGGAGGAAGCGGTCGTGTCGTGGGTCATGGACTCTAACCCCTTTTCATTCCAGGGAAGGAACAAGGATGGCAAGGGCCGGAACCCGGCGCCACCAAAGGAAAAACCGGCCAAGGGAAACGCAGGCGCCCCCTTCAGGTAAGGCGGCCCGGTCCGTGCACGCAACGGTCTCGGTTCCCCCGCCACTCGCGGGTGCGAAACGGATGCCACGATGCTTGACGCCCGCACCCGGGAGCGGCACTCTGACGGCCCGGGGAAGCCGGGGGGCCAGGGCTCGCCTCGTCGCGCCGGCGTGCCCCGCGCTCCCGTCGTACTGTGCCTTGGACCGGACGCCGGACATGTTTCTGCTGATCGACAACTACGACAGCTTTACCTACAATCTTTGGCATTATCTGGGCGAATTGGGCGCCGAGGTCGTGGTTCATCGCAACGACGCCCTCAGCGCCGACGAAGCCCTGGGCCTGAAGCCGCAGGGCATCGTGGTTTCTCCTGGTCCGTGCGATCCCGATCGCGCCGGCATCTGTCTTGAGCTGGTGGAGAAAGCCGGGAAGGCCCGCGTTCCCGTCATGGGCGTGTGCCTGGGGCACCAGACCATCGGCCAGGTTTTCGGCGGCACGGTCGTGCGCGCCCCTGCCCCCATGCATGGCAAGGTCTGTTCGATCGAGCATGCGGGAGGCGGCGTGTTCGCGGGCCTGCCGGCCCCGTTCAAGGGAACGCGCTATCATTCCCTGGTGGTCCGGCGCGACGACCTGCCCGACTGCCTGGAGGTCACCGCCTGGACGGCGGACAATCTGATCATGGGCCTGTCCCACAAAACGCTGCCCATCCACGGGGTGCAGTTCCATCCGGAAAGCATCGAAACCGAGGGGGGGCATGCCTTGCTGCGCAATTTCCTGACCTTCGCGACCCAGGGATCCGCCTGACGCCCCTTGCCCCGCGCGGACATCGCGTCCGACGATGATCAAGGGAAACGAAAAACGGCATGCGAGCCTGGCCGGCCCGGGCCACGGGTCTTGGGAACAAAGGGTATTGAGGTGGCCGGCATGGCCACGAGACTGACGGGCGCAAGGGCGGCGACGTCGCGGGGGATGCGGCACCGGTCGCCGGCGCGTGATTCTGGGGGGAACAACATGACAACGCCGGTTATCCCTGACATCGATCTGAAGCCGCTGATCGGCATGGTGGCCACCGGCCGCCCGTTGAACGAGGCCGACGCCACGCGGGCCTTCGAGGCGATCATGAGCGGGGGCGCGACCCCGGCCCAGATCGGGGCCTTTCTCATGGCGTTGCGGGTGCGGGGCGAAACGGTGGAGGAAATCACCGCGGCCGCGCGCATCATGCGCGCCAAGGCAACCCCGATCGACGCCCCGGCGAACGCGCTTGACCTGGTGGGAACCGGCGGCGACGCGGCCGGAACCTACAACATTTCCACCGCCGCCGCCCTGGTGACCGCCGCGTGTGGCGTGCCGATCGCCAAGCACGGCAACCGCGCCGCCTCGTCCAAAAGCGGATCCGCCGACGTGCTGGCGGCCCTGGGGGTCAATCTCGACGCCGACATGGCGGTGATCGAACGGTGCATCCGCGAGATTGGCATCGGGTTCATGTTCGCCCAGCGCCACCACAGCGCCATGAAGCACGTGGCGCCGGTGCGGGTGGAACTGGGCACGCGCACGGTGTTCAACCTTCTGGGCCCGCTGGCCAATCCGGCCGGGGCGCGCTACCAGGTGCTGGGGGTGTTCGCCGAGCCATGGCTGGAGCCGCTGGCCGAGGTGCTGGGGCGCCTGGGCGCCGAACGGGCCTGGGTGGTCCATGGCTCCGACGGCCTCGACGAAATCACCACCACCGGCGACACCCTGGTGGCCGAGTACCGGGCCGGCGCGGTGCGTCGTTTCCGGCTGTCGCCGACCGATGCCGGCCTGCCCCTGGCCCGCCCCGAGGACCTGAAGGGCGGCGACCCCACTTACAACGCCGAGGCCCTGCGCGCCGTGCTTGACGGCCAGCCCGGCCCCTACCGCGACATCGTGCTGTTGAACGCCGCCGCCGCCCTGGTGGTGGCGGGACGGGCCGAGGCGATTCCCGATGGCGTGACCCAGGCGGCGGGGGCCATCGATTCCGGTGCCGCCCGCTCGACCCTGGAACGCCTGATCCTTCTGACCAACGGCGGAGCCCCGTTGTGAGTGATGCCCTGCGCGCCTTGTGCGCCACCGCCCGCGCGAGTGTCGACGAACGCCGCCGCGCCCTGTCCCCGGCCGAGCTGGAAGCCCGGATCCAGGAGGCGCCGGCCCCGCGCGGGTTCGCCGCCGCCCTGACCCGGGTGGCCGGCCAGGGCCGCCCGGCCCTGATCGCCGAAATCAAGAAGGCCTCGCCCTCGGCCGGGCTGATCCGCCCTGATTTCGACCCCGTGGCCCTGGCCCGGGCCTACCAGGAGGCGGGGGCGGCCTGTCTGTCGGTGCTGACCGAGGAAAGCCGGTTCCAGGGATCGCCCGCCTATCTGATCGCGGCGCGCGAGGCCGTGGCCCTGCCCGTCTTGCGCAAGGACTTCATGGTGGATCCGTGGCAGGTCCTGGAAGCGCGTGCCATGGGCGCCGACGCCATTTTGGTGATCCTGGCGGCGCTGGACGATGCCCGGGCGCGCGAGATCGAGGCGGTCGCGCACGAACACGGCATGGATGTTCTGGCCGAGGTGCACGACGAGGCGGAACTGGAGCGGGCGCTGGCCTGCCTGACCACGCCCCTGATCGGCGTCAACAACCGCAATCTCAAGACCCTGGTCACCGATCTCGCCACCACCGAACGCCTGGCCCCCCTGGTGCCCCAAGACCGGGTCCTGGTCGCCGAAAGCGGCTTGCGCACGCCGGCGGATCTCGCCCGCATGCAAGCGGTGGGCGCCCAACGCTTCCTGATCGGAGAGCACTTCATGCGCCAGCCCGATGTCGGGGCGGCGGTGCGGGCCCTGATCGGCTGAGGCGACGATCCGGGCCTTCCGCCGTTCTCCCCGGGGAACGGCGGGCTTTCTCCTTGACCGGAGAGAAGAACTAAACTAGAACTTTTCCCTGATATTCACGTTTGGTTCCGCCGGATTCACGGAAGGAGACGACGCCATGCTGACGCGCAAGCAGTACATGCTGCTCTCGTTCATCGATCAGCGGTTGCGGTCGACCGGTGTCTCTCCATCGTTTGATGAAATGCGCGATGCCCTTGAGCTGAAATCAAAATCGGGTATCCACCGCCTGATCAAGGGGCTGGAGGAACGCGGATTCCTGCGCCGCCTCCCCCATCGGGCCCGGGCCCTGGAAGTCCTGCGCCTGCCCGAAAATCAGTTCTGCGAGACCCCGGCGCCCCGGACTCCGGTTGTGGCGGAGCCTTCCTCCGACACCCGTTTCTCGCCTCGGGTGATCGAGGGAGACTTTACCCCCAGCCTGCCGGCGGCCCTGGTGGGGGAAGCCGCGCGGGCCGACGCGCTCAGCTTGCCCTTGCTGGGCAAGATCGCGGCGGGCACGCCGATCGCCGCCCTGGCCGATACCACCACCCAGGTCGAGGTCCCCTGCGCCATGCTCACCCCGGGAGGCGAGCATTTCGCCTTGCGGGTTGAAGGGGCTTCGATGATCGAGGCGGGCATCCTGGACGGGGACGTTGCCGTCGTGCGCCGCTGCGACAACGCCGAGAACGGCAGCATCATCGTCGCCCTGGTCGACGACGAGGAAGCCACCTTGAAGCGCCTGCGCCGCAAGGGAGATTCCATTGCCCTTGAACCCGCCAACAAGGCCTTCAAGACAATGATCTATGGCCCCGACCGGGTGCGGATCCAAGGCCGTCTGGTGGGCCTGATCCGCCAGTACTAGAGCATTTTCAGCCGGCATGGCACCGTTTCGGCGGTCCGAAAATACCAAAAATCAAAAAGGTAGAGCGCATTCGCTGATCCGTTTTGATTGGAATGCGCTCCAGACTGAAACTGGATCAACTTGAGTCAAGTTGGCCCAGTTTCAGTCTAATTCTATAAATTTC
>NZ_BJZO01000042.1 GCF_007992075.1 Pararhodospirillum oryzae | reverse complement strand
GGGCGGCGGGGGCCGGGGCGGCGGGGGCCGAGGTCAGGTTCGGGTGAACCACCGCCCCGTCCTTGGTCACGCAGGTGCCCTTGACCGTTTCGTCGTCGAACTTGAACGCCAGGGCCTTGGCGGCCTTGTCCACCTGGGGAACCAGGAAGTTATACAGGTTCTTGGCGAACAGGGGGCTGGCGTCGGCGGCCAGGCGGCCGGCGACGTTGGTGTGCCCGACGATCTTGACGCCCTTGTGGACCACGATCTCGTCGGGGCGCGACAGCGGACAGTTGCCGCCGGCCTCGACCGCCAGATCGACGATCACGCTGCCTTGCTTCATCTGATCGACCATTTCCGGGCTGACCAGCACCGGCGCGGGACGGCCGGGAATCAGGGCGGTGGTGATCACGATGTCGGTGCGCACGAGTTCCTTCAGCACGGCCTCGGCCTGCTTCTTTTTGAACTCGTCGTCCATCTCCTTGGCGTAACCGCCCGAGGTTTCGGCCTTTTTCATGGCCTCCTCGTCAACGGTGATGAACTTGCCGCCCAGGCTTTCCACCTGCTCCTTGGTGGCGGCGCGCACGTCGGTCGCCATGACCACGGCGCCCAGGCGCTTGGCGGTGGCGATGGCCTGCAAGCCGGCGACACCGGCGCCAAACACCAGGACGCGGGCCGGCGGCACGGTGCCGGCGGCGGTCATCATCATGGGGAAGGCGCGGCCGAACTCGTAGGCGCCATCGATGACGGCGCGATAGCCGGCCAGGTTGGACTGGCTGGACAGGATGTCCATGGACTGGGCGCGGCTGATGCGCGGCATCAGCTCCATGGCAAACGCCGTCACCTTGCGCTTGGCCAGGGCCTGGACCAGGGCCGGCTGGGTCATGGCCGAGAGGTGGGCCAGCAAAATCGAGCCTTCGGGCAGAAGGGCGATTTCGTCGAACCCTTCGTCGGCGGTCATGGGGGCGCGGATTTTCCACACCATGTCGGCCTGGGCCAGGGCCTCGGCGGCGCTTCCGGCGATGGTGGCACCGGCTTCGGTCAAGGCTTGGTCGGTGATCGCGGAGCCCAGGCCGGCCCCTTGTTCGACAATCACCTCGAAGCCCAGACCGACGAGCTTTTTGGCCACCTCGGGGGAGATGGCGACGCGATCCTCGCCGGGGCGTCGCTCCTTCGGAATGGCGATCTTCATCAAGTCACCCTTGCTTTGAACGTGAACCTGCGGGCTGTAACCGTGGTATCGTGGCCCCAGGGCGGGGACCATGCCCCTTCAACCGCCCCGAGACAAGGCCGCTTGCGGCCCGGGGCCTCACTTTTGCCCGAATGACCGGGCTGGATTGGGGGCAGCCTTTGCTCCGGGGTCACGGTATCTCAAGATGTCGCCTTCGCACCACCCCCTTTCCTTGAAGCTGCTCTTCGCGTTGGGAATCCTGGCCTTGGCGGCCCTCGCGACGCCGCCGGCCCGGTCCCACGAGAGCCTCGCGGCCGTCAGCGCGCCCGCCCCGTCGCCCCCCCCGGCGACGGAGTCGGGACAAGCGATCTTTCGCACCGGCTACACGGCCTATTTGGGCGGCTTTCCCTTCGTCGACTTCACCTTGGATTTTCGCGACGACGCAGGCACCTACGCGGCCGATCTGGTTTTGGAAAGCCGGGGCCTCCTGGAAAGGATCCGCCAGTTGCGGGCGCTGGCCACGGTTCGGGGCGTTTGGGACGAGGCCCTGCTGGCCCGGGATCCCCTGGCCGCGTTGCGCCCCGAGGGGTACAGCCGCCTTTATCGCCTGCGCGACAAGGCCGGCCAGCGCGACGTGCGCTACGATGCCGCCGACGGCCTGCCCCAGGGCTACAATAACAACAAGGAGGAAACCCGCGTGAGCCCCGAGGGACGGCGCCATGCGTTCGATCCCCTGTCGCTCCTGGCCGCCGGGCGCCGTCTGATGACCCGGCTGGGCCCGGGCGACAGCGTGCGCCTGCCCGTGTTCGACGGCCGCCTGCGCTATGACCTGGTGGCCCAGGTCGGCGAGCCGGCTCCCCTGACCCTGGGCGAGGAGAGCGTGCCCAGCCTGCCCGTGCACCTTCGCGTCGAACCGGTGGAAGGCTTTTCCAAGCGCCACCGCCGCAGTTGGGAAGGCCGGGAAATCGATCTGTGGTTCAGCGCCGACGGCCGCCTGGAGCCTCTCAAGGTCGTGGCCGATACCGGCCTGGGCTCCTTCGTCGCCAGCCGCCGCGCGGCTTGCGCCGAGGCCAGCCCCCCCTGCCCCGTCCCGCTCGCCGCCTACCGCGCCGACGGCGACACCCCCTCGGCCACGAATTAACCCCGGGCGAACACCGGGGCGGCAAGGCCGGGAGCGCGTTCCCGGCCCTCGCCCGCCTCACATCGGGGCCCCCGTTTCTCCCCGCTTCGCTTCCATCACCAGCACGGCCTCGGCGGGAAGGCCGCCCCCCCCTGCCCCCGCGCCTTCTTCGTCGAGACCTCGCGGCAGGGGATCAAGGCTGATGCCGGGCGGATGGATCCGGGCCTGCGTGAACCCGGCCGCCGCCAGCCGGCGGGCCAGGCTGGCGTCATCGAGCACAAGCCGCCGTCCTCCGGCCCAGGCCAGTCGGTTGAAGGCCCGGACCGGATCGGGCGTTTCATCGGAGGTCCCCCGCCCCCAGGTGGCGATCGCCTGGCGCTGGGACGGCAACGGCGCCGGCCCCAGCATCCCGATCAACCAGCGCAGATCCAGCGCCGTCACCCGCAGCCGTCCCTTGGGGCCCAGCACCCGCCGGCATTCCTCCAGCAAGGCGTGGCCGGCGGCCTCGTCCAGGGTTTCCAGAAGGCTTCCCGCGTGCACGCACGCAAAGGAGGCGTCGGGGAAGGGAAGCGGACGGGTGGGCTCCACGACCGCCACCCCGGCCGCCGTGGGCGCCGGCGCGCATGAAAACCACCCCGGCCACGGCCCGCCCGTCACCCCCAGGGCCAGGCACGGCAGCGTGGCCTGCTCCTGGTAGCGCGCCAGGGCGTCGGCCAGGCGATGCGCCGGCGGGGTGAAGGAGGCCAGAACCTCGGGCATCGGGGTCGGCCGCCAGCCGCGTGCCTTCAGCCGCGCGACCCGCCCTTGCTCGCGCCGGCCATCGTCGCCAACCCGGTAATACACGCTGGGCTGACCCGTCCACCCCACCGCGTGGCCGCGAGCCAGCGCCGCCACCACCCGCCGGTCCTCGCCCGTGCCATCGACCGCCAGCGGCACCGACCACAACGGCAGGGCGCCCAGGCAGGCGCTGCGCCGGATCATCAGGGTATTGGTGTCCACGAAGCCGCCCGAGGCCCGGGGGCCGGTCGATTCGAAATCATCCTCGGCGATCACCCCCCCCGACCCGCCATCCACGAACCAGCGTCGGGAAAAAGCCCAGTCGAACCCGGCGATCGCCTCGCGCAGGGTGCGGACGTGAAACGGAGCGAACCAGTTGTCATCATCGAGATAACACAGAAGGTCGCTGTGGGCGGCGAAACTCAAGGTAGTACGCACGGTGCCGCCATAGGGGTTGGGAACCAGGGCCCCACTGGCGGCGGCGGTGCGCGTGCCCAGGTTGACGACGCTCAGGGCCCGGTTCGAAGGACAGGCGGCGGCAAGCTCCTCCAGCATCGCCTCCCGGGCCGGATCCGGATCACGATCCAGGCCCAGCAGAACCTGCACCGGCCCGGGCTCGTCCTGGGCAAACACCGACCTCACCGCCTGAACCAGGGTGGGGCGCAGCACCGTGGGGATGATCACCGCCGCGACGAACGGACGGGCAGGATCGGCAGCCCCGACAATGAGCGGCCGGCCCAAGGGGGGCTGGCGTCCCTTGGTTGTGCGCATGGGGACCTTCTCCCTGATTGACGAGGTCCGGAGGCGGCCAAATGAACACTTGCGTGCCGATGCAAGCGCGCTATGGTCCCCCCGTCCCCCTTATCGCCGCATGCCCGGGATCATGCCACACGCCGGCCGGCGGTGGGGCTGGGATCGGGTTCCCGGCCCAGACAGGATTCCCGGATGGCCCCCGAGATGTCCGGCTCAGCCCGTTTCCTGCCCCCCAAGCCCGCGGCTGGACCGCAACCGACGCCCAGGGGGCCGATCGCGCCCCCGCTGCCTCCGATGCCCGAGGGCCCCGCCCCGGCGGCCGGCCCGGCCCTGTCCGAGGCCGAGGAGCCGCTTCTTCTGGATTCCGCCTTCCGCCAGGTGGGCACCAGCCTGCGCCGGGCCCTGCGCGCCATTTTGACCACGCACCAGGGGTTCGCCACCTTCGCCTTGCTTTTGTTCCTGGGCGCCATCCTGGCCGTTCTCGTCACCGGCTGGTGGCGGGGCGCCCCCTTTGGCGTTGATCAGGCGCTGGGCATGCTGATCGTTGGCTACGGGGCCCTGGGCGGCCTTGTCTTGTTCCTGGTCAGCTTGCTGGTGTTGCACGGCGTGACCGTGGGCATGGCCCGGATGCTGCGCCCGCGCGCGGTCCCGCGCCGCCACACCCCCATGGGGGAAAAGCTGTTTCACCTGATTACCTTCCTCGCCAGCGTGTGGACCGGCTACACCAGCTATTACGGCTTCCAGATCGTGTTTTTCTCGCCCGACGAGGGGTGGCGCTATTGGGCGGTGCCCGGGCTGGCCGGGGTGATTGGCGCCACTTTTGTGTATACGTTCTGGACCACCTTGCTTGAACGCATGGAAATGGCCAACGTCTGGCAGAAGCTGGTGCTGCTGCTGATCATCGCGCCGGTGGGATCGTCGATCATTTTTGGCATGTCCACGGCGACCAGCGTGCTGGGCGTGGGCGGCGACGCGGCCATCACCTATCACCTGCGGGTGTCGGTCGATGCCTTGCAGCGCTCGTTGAACGAAATCCGCCAGGTCCGCGATGGCGAGTTCGATCAGCTGGTCCCGATCGCGCGTCAGATCTCCTCGCGCTTCGAGCGTCTGGCCACCCAGGAGGAAACCCAGGGCACCTTGACCTCGGCCGCCGGCAGTGGCTCGGTCTCGGTGTATCTCCATGATCTTTCGCAGGTGGCCACCAGCATCGCCGACCACCTGGAGGCCAGCCACCGCGAGGAAATCACCGAAATCGCGGCCATCAACGACACCTTGCGCCGGCTGCGCGAATCCCTGGCCGATCGCGGCCGCGCCTTCCGGGCCCAGTATGAAACCCTGATCCGCGACCTGAACGCCGTTCAAGGACGGATCGGGGGCGTTGTCGCCAGTTCGCCCACCGATTATTTCCGCTTCCAGATCGGGACCATGCGCGAAATCCGGCCCCTGACCGCCGACAGCGTCAACCGTCTGTTCGCGGCCAGTCAGCAGACCGTGGTCGCCAACCTGCAAAACGAAAAAAACGCCACGCTCGACGAAATCATGGTCACCTTGAACAGCATGGCGACCCACAACACCTTGAGCGTCCCCCCCTTCGCGCCCATGCACGATCTGGAGGCCATCTTGGTGTACTGGCGCCAGATCTGGCTTTCGTGGGCGATCGCCATTGCCACCGACATGGGCCCGTTGCTGTGGATCCTGGTCGCGGCGGTCATGCCGACCGGGGCGTACCTCGTGACCGTCCACGACGAGGAGCGCAAGGCCGGCTTTAATTTCCTCGACGACGACGGCGAGATCTGACGACACGGGATCGCTGGACGATTGTTGTGCACTGCGGTATAAGCCCGGGGAGATCCTTCCCCCCGGCAACCGAAGGGACCGTGCCATGTTCCCCTTCTTTCCCCTGCCCGGCACCGAGCGCGATCAGGCCTCGTTGACCGATTCGTTCAACCAGATGATGGAAGCGTTCCTGGCGCCGTGGACCCTGGCCGCTTCGTTCAATCCGTGGCTTGCCTTCCTGCGCCCGCCCGAGGCGGCCGAGGCCCAGGCGCCCGCCACGGGGATGGCTTCGGCATTCGGGACGATGACGCCCGCGTCCCTGACGCCGTTCCTGGGGCCCCTGTGGGGGCCGGTGTGGGATCAGGCGATCCGCTCGGCCGATGAAGCCTCGCGCCTGGTCACCGAGGCGCTGGACAGCGCCGGAGGCCAGCCGGTCACGGTGGCCTTCAAGGATACCAGCGGGCCGTTCGCGGTGTTCGTGGGCATCAAGGTGGCGCCGCACGGAGCGATTGGCACCGGACAGGACCCCTGGGCCGCGCCCGAGGGCCTGACCGTGGACTGGACGCCTCCGCCGTCCCCGGCTCCCGAGGACGCCGACGCCCAGCCCGCTTCCGATCCCGCCTGAGGCCCGGCGGCCCCTATCCGGCCGGGGTCCGTGGCCTCCCTCCTTGCCCGCGCGCTCTTGCCCTGGCGCGCGGGTGGGGGTACAAGGGCGGCACTGGTCGGCAGTTCACCAAGGCGTCGCTGGCCCCGCTGGGGGAAGCTAAACCTGCCCGTTTCGCCCGGTTGACACCCCTGTCCCGTGCCCTGTCGTCAAGTCAGCGACCCACGACCCCTTCCCAGGGAGCGGCACGCTTCGGGGATGTTTGATGACCAAGGACCTGATTCCCTTCAGCACGCCGGATATCTCCGCGCTGGCCCGTGCCCTGGGCCGCGAACTGGAGGCCTGTCCCGGCACGCCCGGCCACGTTCAGGTGCTGAACATGCTGGCGCGCGGCGTCGGCTATCGCAATTTCCAGCACCTGCGTGCTTCGACGCGGGCCCGGCCCCGCCTTCCCCCCGCGCTGTCGCTCCAGGCCGCGCGGGCCGCGCTGTCCGAGGCTCCGGTGCCCGACGCCCCCCTTGAGGCGCGCCGGATTCTGGCCGTGACCCGGCAGTTCACCGAGGAAGGGGCGTTGCAGCGCTGGCCCAAGAAGGCCAGCCATCGCCTGCTGGCCCTGTGGGCCGTGTGGGCGCGCCTGCCGGCCCGGCGGCGGTTCACCGAGCGCGAAATGACCGCTGTCCTCGCGCCCTTGCATGCCTTCCACGACCCCGCCTTGATCCGGCGCAATCTGGTCGAGGCGGGCCTGATGACCCGCACCCGGGATGGATCGGTGTACCAGCGGATTGAACGCCGCCCGCCGCCCGAGGCCCTGGCCCTGATCCAGGCCTTGAAAACCGCCGCCCGGGGGTAGGCCCGCATTCGGGCCGGCCGGAACAAGGCAACGCAAGGCGTCGGATTCCGGCCGGCTCAGCCCACCTCGTCCTCGCGAAAGGCGTGCTGGATGGCTTCGATCTCGTCTTGCTGACCCAGCAAGGCCTCGACCGCCTGGGGATCGAAGCGGGTGCCGGCGTGCTCGCGCAGGAAGGCGGCCGCGTCGGCGTTGCTCCAGGGGCCCTTGTAGGGGCGCCGGCTGGTCAGGGCGTCAAAGACATCGGCAATGGCGGTAATGCGCGCTTCCAGGGGGATGGCGTCGCCCTTCAGGCCCCGGGGGTACCCGGTGCCGTCCAGGCTTTCGTGATGGCACCCCACGATGTTGCGCAGCATCGCCACATGGGGGATGGCATCCAGGCCGAAGCTGCTGATCAGACCGTCGATCAGCTCCAGGCCCTTGGTCACATGGGTGCGCATGATCTCCAGTTCGTCGGGATCCAGGCGTCCGGGTTTCAGCAAGATGGCATCGGGAATACCGATCTTGCCCACGTCGTGCAGGGGGGCGAACCGGAACAGGTATTCCACGTACCAGTCCGGCAGGTTGCGTTCCCCGGCCAGACGGGTGGCCATCAGGCGGGCGTAGCGCGACATGCGTTCCAGATGCTCGCCGGTTTCCTCGTCGCGATGCCGGCTGAACACCCGGGCCGCCTGGATGGCCCCCTTCAAGGTCCGCACCGGCACCATCTCGCTGATGACCAGCAGGCTGATCAGCTGCGCGTACACCGCCAGGTGCGCCACCACCCGGGTCGTGAAGTAGCCCGGTTCCTGGGAGTCAAAAAACAAAAAGCCGTAAAAGGTCTCTCCTTGCCGGATGGGCACGGTGTAACTGGAGCGATAATTCAAGCCGCGCAGCGACGAACTGTGACGGGAGCACGACTCCGGCAAGGCTTCAAGGTCGGGGATGACGCGCGTGGACCCGCTTTCGGCCAGGATCTGCAACGAGGGCACCTCGGAGAGCCGGGCTTCATACAAACGTAGCGGGACGGGGCCATGCGTGCTGTGAATGAAGGTTCGCAAAAAATCCGTGTCCGCGTCGTAGAGAGCCACCGCGACCCGACACAAAGCCGGAAAAGCCTCCCGGAACTGTTCATGCAACTCTACGAGGCGCCGACTGAGATCTTCCGAAGAATCGAACATCTTTTTTCACAACATGCTGGACGGTCTGACAAGCCTTCCCCAGGGGCAACACAACCAAACCCCAGTGGACGACCCATTCGAAACGAGGGAGATTTTCAAAATCCTACACGGTGTTTTTTCCCTTGACCAGGGTTCTCGCGATCGGGCATCCCCTTGAACCAAGGCTCACTTGATTTCTTGGTTGCTTTTCTTCCCCCGATCCCGGCGCACCTGCACCCTCATGCCTTCCGAAGACTCCCTCAGCCATAATCTCCCCACCCAGAGCGTTTCCGAACTGTCCGGCGCGCTCAAGCGCACGGTCGAGGAATCCTTTGCCCGGGTCCGGGTGCGCGGCGAAGTCAGCCAGCCCAAGACCGCCGGCTCGGGGCATTGCTACTTGCGCTTGAAGGACGATCAGGCGGTGCTGGACGCCATCATCTGGCGCGGGACCCTGACCCGGCTGGGGGTGCGCCCCGAGGAAGGCCTGGAGGTGATCGCCACCGGACGCCTGACCACCTATCCCGGCCGCTCCAGCTATCAGTTGATCATCGAAGGCCTGGAGCTCGCGGGCGAAGGGGCGCTGCTCAAGCTGCTGGAGGAACGCCGCCGGCGCCTTGCCGCCGAAGGCCTGTTCGACGAGGCGCGCAAGCGTCCGCTGCCCTTCCTGCCCCGGGTCATTGGCGTGGTTACCTCGCCCACCGGCGCGGTGATCCGCGACATCTTGCACCGGCTGGCCGACCGCTTTCCCGTGTCCGTTCTGGTCTGGCCGGTGGCCGTGCAAGGCGAGGCCGCCGCCGCCCAGGTCGCCCAGGCCATCGCCGGCTTCAACGCTCTCCCCCCCGACGGTCCCGTGCCCCGCCCCGACCTGCTGATTGTCGCGCGCGGCGGCGGCAGCCTGGAAGACCTGATGGCCTTCAACGACGAGGGCGTGGTACGCGCGGCCGCCGCCAGCACCATCCCCCTGATTGCCGCCATCGGGCACGAAACCGACGTGACCTTGATCGACCACGCCGCCGACCGGCGCGCCCCCACGCCCACCGGGGCGGCGGAAATGGCGGTTCCGGTGCGCCAGGACCTGCGCGCCCATCTGGCCACCCTGGGCCAGCGCCTGGAAACCGCCACGGCGCGCGGGCTCGACGAGCGCACGAGAAGAATCGAGGGGCTGGCGCGGGGCCTGCCCAACCTCGCCCACCTGCTTGATACCCACGTCCAGCGCCTGGACGACCGGGCCGAGCGCCTGCGCGTCGCCATCCTTCACCGTCTGACGCGCGAAACCGCCCGGGTGGATCAGGCCAGGGCCCGCCTGCGCCACCCCGCCGACCTGATCGCCCGCAAGCACGATACCCTGGCCCACCTCGCCCAGGTCCTGGCCCAGGCTGGCCCGCGCCAGATCCGCGACGCTGCCCGGGCCCTGGAGCGGCTGAGCACCCGCCTGCGCCCCGACCCCCTGGTCCGCCGGCTCGCCGAGGGGCAACGCCACGTGAGCCAGGCCGGCGAGCGGCTGGAAACGGCCCTGAACACGGTGCACACCCGCAAGACCGAACGCCTGGAAGCCCTGGGGGCCCGCCTGGAAAGCGTGTCGTACCGGGCGGTGCTCAAACGGGGCTACGCCGTGGTGCGGGGGCCTGCCCAGGGCATCCTCGATAGCGCCGGCGCGGTTCAGCCGGGCATGGCGTTGAGTCTTGAATGGCATGATGGCCGGGTCGAGGCCGTGGCGACACCGCCGTCCGCGCCGCCGGCTCCCCGCGCCCGGGGACGCCGCCCCGCGTCGCCGCGCCAGGGCGATCTGCTCGACGGGCTGTAAAAAGAAGCCTCCCTCGCGTGGCGCCTTTTTCCCGCGCCCGCCCGAGCCCCGGCCCGACACGCCGGAATTTCCGTGCTTTTTTCCCGATGAAAAACCGCACAACCCCGTTGGCGGCGTGGGGGTCCCGCGTGGGCGGGTCAGATGCCCGCCTGGAACAAAATGCGGCGCAGGTCTTCCAGCTCGCGCAAGACGGCTTCCAGCTCGTCGCGTTGAGCCTCGCTCAGCCCCAGGACAACGGGCTGCGCAGGGGCCTCCTCCGGCTCGATGCCTTCGGCGGGCCCGGCCTTCTCGTCTTTCCCGGCCTCGCGGTCCCCGTCGTGCCCCGGATCGTCTTCGGGTTCATCCTTGGGTTTGTTCTCGGGCACGAAGGCAGGCCCGGCCGACACCGGCCCGGTTTTCTCGACAGCCTGATCATTCGCCTCGGGTGTCGCGGTCGTTTCGGGCGCTTCGGCTTCCGAAGCGTCCTCGAGTCCCACGATCCGGGCATCGACCATTCCGGCCGCCTTCCGGGGCGCCGGCGCGGCTTTCTCGACCGGGGGCACGGCCGCGTGTTCGGCGTGGGCCTTGCCCGAGGAGGGCTCGGGGGCATGGGAAGCCTGCTGGACGGCATGGTGCCGGGGAGGCGGCGCGGGAGGCGGGCTCTCCTCCTCGCCGTCGTCCATGTCGTCGACGTCCAGGGAATCGTCGTCGTAGCCCTCGTCGTCGGCCCCGGTCGCGTCGTCGTAGCCCAGGGGGCCCCCCCGGCCGCTGCCCTGGGCCAGGACGGCGCGCACCCCATGCTCGCGCAACAGCTTCTGGGCACCGCGAATCGTATAGCCGTCGTTGTACAGCAAGTCGCGAATCGCGGCCAGCAGCACCACGTCCTCGGGGCGGTAATAGCGCCGGCCCCCGCCGCGTTTCATCGGCCGGATTTGTGAAAACTTGGTTTCCCAGAAACGCAAGACGTGCTGCGGCACCCCCAGGTCGGCCGAAACCTCGCTGATGGTGCGAAACGCGGCCTCGGACTTACCGGTCCGCCGCCCGCCTTCGCTTTCGACGTCGTTCCCGTTTTCCGGGGTCAGGCCATTGCCCATGCTCACGGGGTTCACCCGTTCTCAAGCTGGCGGCCGACCGGGCCTTCGTTCACCCGCGCCTTGAGCAGTTGGGAAGGCCGGAAGACCAGCACGCGCCGGGGCAAAATCGGCACTTCCTCGCCGGTCTTGGGGTTGCGGCCGATGCGCTGCCCCTTGTCGCGGACGGAAAAACTGCCAAAGCTGGAAATCTTTACCGTTTCGCCGCGCACCAGGGCCACCGACATTTCGTCGAGGACCATTTCCAGGAGATCGGCTGATTCATTGCGCGACAGGCCGACCTCTTGATAGACCGCCTCGCTGAGTTGCGCACGGGTGATGGTCCTGCCGCTCATGTCCTGGATCTCCCTGTCGTCCCTGGACGCTCTTGGCCTCCCAGCCTTCTTCGATAAGGCTGGCGGTCAAAGGTACCCCAGGGATAGGAAAACCGTCAATATCAAAGCGTTGACGGAAGGGGTACAGACGCGGGCTTAATCCACGACCGGGCCCGTGCGTGCCTTGTCCCCCGAGGGCCCCCCAGGGGGCAAGACCCTTGCCCCTACAGACGAACCAGGGCCGCGCCCCACGTGAACCCGCCGCCCAGCGCCTCAAGGGCGATGAGGTCGCCGCGCTTCAAACGTCCGTCGGCGCGCGCCACCGACAAGGCCAGCGGCACCGAGGCCGCCGAGGTGTTGGCATGCTGGGCCACCGTGCTCACCACCCGGGCCGGATCGATTTCCAGCTTGCGCGCCGTGCCGTCCAGAATGCGCTGGTTGGCCTGGTGGGGCACCAGCCAATCGAGATCGGCCGGGGTCAGCCCATGGGCCGCCAGGGCCTCGACCACCACCGCATGCAGATTGTTGACCGCATGCCGGAAGACTTCCCGACCTTGCATGTGCACCACGCCCACGGTCCGGGTGCTGGACGGACCGCCGTCGACGTACAGCAGACCTTGATGGCGGCCGTCGGCGTGCAGATGAACCGAGTGAATGCCCGGAACCTCCAGGCCGCCCTCGGCCTCGGACGCCTGCAAGACCACCGCGCCGGCGCCGTCGCCGAACAGGACGCAGGTGGTGCGGTCGTTGAAATCCAGGATGCGGGAAAAAGTCTCGGCCCCGATGACCAGGGCGGTGCGGGCCAGCCCGGCCTTGACCATGCTGTCGGCCACGCCCAGCGCGTACAAAAAGCCCGAGCACACCGCCTGCACGTCGAACGCCGGGGTTCCGGGCCGGCACCCGAGGGCGGCTTGCACCCGCACCGCCGTGGCCGGAAAGGTCTGGTCGGGCGTCGCGGTCGCCAGCACGATCAGGTCAACCGCCTGGGCATCCAGGCCCGCGTCGGCCAGGGCCGCGCGGGCGGCGGCCGTGGCCAGGTCCGAGGTCAGTTCCCCCTCGGCGGCAAAGTGCCGGGCCTCGATGCCCGTGCGTTCACGTATCCAGGCGTCCGAGGTTTCCACCCGCCGGGCCAGATCATCGTTGGTCACCCGGTTGGCCGGAAGATAGCCTCCGAACCCCGCCAGAACGGAACGCACCATGACAAGAAACCCCAGTTGCAGGCCCAGCGCGGGCCCGAAGCCCGCAAGTCAGGCGGACGGGCCGGCTCGGGGAGAGGAAGGGAGGCGACCCCCGGTGTCAGGGGGCGGCGGCTGGCGCGGCCAACGGCATTTCAACCTTGCCGAATTCGCCCTTGATGGTTTCGTTGAAGCCCTGGCTGACCAGATCAATGGCCACGCACACGGCGTTCGCGAAGCCCAGGGCGTCGGTGCCGCCATGGCTCTTCACCGCGACCCCGGTCAGCCCCAGCAGCATCGCCCCGTTGTAACGGCGCGGATCCGTGCGGGCCTTGACCTTTTCCAGGGCCGGGCGCGACATGAGATAGCCCAGCTTGGCCAGCAGGGAGCTGGAATACGCCTGACGCAGGAACTGGGTGTAAAGACGCGCCGTGCCTTCCAGGGTCTTCAGCATCACGTTGCCCGTGAAGCCATCGGTGACGACAACGTCAACCGTCCCCTTGGCCAGGTCGTCCCCTTCCACGAACCCATGGAAGGAAATGGGCAGCGTGCTGTCGCTCAGGCGCGCGGCGGCGTCCCGTTCGGCGTCGGTGCCCTTGCCCGCTTCCGAGCCGATGTTCATCAGCCCGACGGTGGGACGCTCCAACGCCAGCACGGTTCGCGCGAACACCTCGCCCATGATGGCGAAGTCCACCAGGTTGTTGGCGTTGCACTCGGCGTTGGCGCCCAGATCCAGAACCACGCTTTCCCCGCGCAGGGTCGGCAGCACGGTGGCGATGGCGGGGCGGTCGATCCCGGGCAGGGTGCGCAAGATCAGCTTGGCCATGGCCATGAAGGCGCCGGTGTTGCCGGCCGACACAACCCCGGCGGCCTGACCTTGCTTCACGGCATCGATCGCCAGCCACAAGCTGGACTTGCGTCCGTTGCGGACCGCCTGCGACGGCTTGTCTTCCGACGAAACCGCCTCGGCCGTGTGGGTCAAGGTGCAGGCCGGCGCCAGGGCCGGATGCTCATTCAACAACGGCCCTACCCGCGCCTCGTCTCCATACAGGTGAAAGTGCACCTGGGGATGACGGACGGCGGCCAGCGCCAGCCCCTTGACCACCACGTCGGGGGCATGATCGCCCCCCATGGCATCAACGGCAATGACCAGATCCTGGCTCACCAACTTGTTCCCGGCTGTGTCATCGACAGACCCTTGCCCACGTGATGGCGTTACGCCACCTGGGCGGTTTCGGCCACGATCTCGCGACCAGCGTACTGACCGCACGACGGGCACACGTGGTGCGGCCGCTTCAGCTCGCCACAGTTCGGGCACTCGTTGTAGGCCACGGGCTTGAGCGCGTGATGGGATCGACGCATGTTGCGCCGCGACTTGGAAGTCTTCTTCTTGGGAACTGCCATGATCTATGTCTCGTCAAAGGGACGGAGCCGGATCGTCGCGCCGGGTCCTTGAGGAGCGTGGTTGTTTAGCGAAAATCGTCGCCCCCGGCAAGGGTGCCTTGGGGCGATCAGTCTATTTTTTCCAGCGTTCGGCCAGGATGGCGAACGGATTGGCCCTGGCGTCCGGAGCGACGGCCGGAGAAGGAAGGGAATCCGGGTCGGGAAGGGGCTCGAAGCTGGCGTCGGGGGCACGGATAAAGGGATCGAGTCCCAGCGTCAAGGCCTCGCTCACGATTTCGCCCAGATCGATCCGCCCCCCCTCCAGAAGATCCGGGGGATCCTCGTCCTCAAGGTCGATGTCGATCGCCTCGGCCGCCGGCCGTCGCGCGCGCGCCGCCTCGGCCTCGGGATCGGGCGCGAACACGCGCGCCACCTCCTCGTCGATGGTGGTGTCCACCAGGGCCAGGGTCACGCCGCAGGTTTGCACCAGATCCGCGTGCACCCGTCCCTCGACCCGCACCACCGGGCCGGGGCCGACCGGAGTCAGGGTCAAGGTTCCCTCGACCTTGCGCACCGCCTCCACGTCGAGGTGGCGGGCGAGCAAGGCGCACTCGGCGGCGCTGGCGTTGATCTCAACCTGGCGCCCGCCCGGCGGCAGGGTCAGCACATCCATCGGCCACGACGGCAGGTCGGCGGAAATTCCGGTCATTGCGGGGCCTCCCGGGGCGATCCGTCCGGCGTGTCCCCGACCGGGACCGGCACGGGCCCGAAGGTCAGGATGCCTTCCAGGAAGGAGGAATCGGGAACGCCGGCCAGGGCCTCGGCCTCGCGGCGCATGTAGGCGGCCAGGGCCTCGACCTGCGCGGGCTCGGGCCTGACCGGGCTGAGGCGGTAGACCGTCTCGTTCAGCACCCGTTCCAGATCGCCGTCGCGCAACGCATTGTGATAGGCAAACGCCCGGCCATAGTAGGCATGGGTCATTTTCTTGACCTCCTTGCCCACCTTCATGTCCGACACGCCAATTTCGCGCAGGTTGCGATCCATGTCGCGGATCATCAGATCGAACAGATCCTGGGCCAGGCGGGCCAGCGGGGCACGCCGGTTGGGCGCTTGCTGGGGATCGACCGCCGACATCCGGGCCAGCACCAGCGCCATGTGCGCGACCACCATGTTATAGCGGCCGTCCAGGGTGTCGGGCACCCCCAGGGACTCGTACAAGGCCGGATCGCGAGCCTTGGCGACCAGGGAAAAATAAAGCGCGCGCGCCGTTTCGGCATACGGAGAGCGGCGCCGGAAAAGCCGGAACAACATGACGGGGTAATCCTTGGAAAGCAAAACAACCGCCCCCGGAGCGGTGTCCCCCAGGGGAACCACGTCACCGGCGCCGGCATGACCTCCACCATGGCGCGGCCGCCCGCGCGGCGCAAGGCATGCTCTTCCGCCGGCGGCCCGCCTGCTGCTAGAATGCGGCCCTTGAACCAAAACGGCAAGGGAGTCCGCCGACCATGAAGGTGCTGCCGGGAGTCATCCTGAGCGCCGGCCTGCTGCTGGCGGCCGGGGCGTGCTCGCACGACATCAACGCCCACGGCAACCTGCCCGCCGAGGAAGCGCTGGCCCGCGTTCAGGTGGGCGAGCAAACCCGCGCCGACGTGCAGTCGCTCCTGGGCACCCCGTCGGCCACGGCCCTGTTTGGGGGCGAGACGTGGTACTACATCAGCAACCAGACCACCCAGGTGGCCTTTCTCGCCCCCGAGGAAGTCAACCGCCACGTCGTCGCCGTGCATTTCGACGCCAATGGCCGCGTCAGCGGCGTGGAACGCCTGACCAAGGCCGACGGCCGCCAGGTCGCCATCTTGCAGCGCGAAACCCCGACCCGGGGCACCGAAAGCACCTTCTTGCAGGAGTTCTTCGGCAACCTCGGCCGCTTCGGCCCCAGCCAGATGGGGAACGAGTAAAAAACCGCCGGGGCGAGGCGGGCGCGGGTCCGGGAACCACGCGCCCGGCCCCTTGCTCAGGCCGTGCCGCCCACGGTCAGGCTGTCGACCTTGATCGTGGGCTGCCCCACGCCGACCGGCACGCCCTGGCCGTCCTTGCCACAGGTGCCGATTCCCGAATCCAAGGCCAGGTCGGAGCCGATCATTGAAACCCGGGTCAGCACGTCGGGGCCGTTGCCGATCAGGGTCGCGCCCTTGACCGGGGCACCGAGGCGGCCGTTTTCAATCAGATACGCTTCCGACGCGCTGAACACGAACTTGCCCGAAGTCGTGTCCACCTGCCCGCCCCCGAAGTTGACCGCGTACAGCCCGCGCTTGACCGAGGCCAGGATATCGGCCGGAGCGTCGCGTCCGGCCAGCATGAAGGTGTTGGTCATGCGCGGCAGCGGCGGATAGGCATGGGATTCGCGCCGGCCGTTGCCGGTGGGAGCCTGGCCCATCAGGCGGGCGTTCAGACGGTCTTGCAGGTAGCCGGTCAGGATGCCGTCCTCGATCATCACCGTGCGCCCGGTTGGCGTGCCCTCGTCGTCGATGGTCAGCGAGCCGCGCCGGTCGGGAATCGACCCGTCATCGACAATGGTCACCCCGGGCGCCGCCACCCGCCGCCCCAGGCCACCGCTGAACGCCGAGGTGCCCTTGCGGTTGCCGTCGCCTTCCAGGCCGTGGCCCACCGCCTCGTGCAGCAGGACCCCGGGCCAGCCCGGCCCCAGCACCACCGGCATTTCACCGGCCGGCGCGCTCACTGAATCCAGGTTGACCAGGGCCTGGCGCAGGGCCTCGTCCACCGCCTTGGTCCAGACGGCCTCGGCCATCACGCCCTCGTAGAGCGCCCGCCCGCCCAGCCCGTGCGAGCCGGTTTCGCGCCGCCCGGCCGCGTCTTGGACCACCACCGACACGTTGAGCCGGACCAGGGGGCGGATATCGCTGCCGCCCTCGCCGTCGGCGCGCAAGAGCCGGATCGCCTGCCACGAGCCGGTCAGCGAGGCCATGACCTGCACCACCCGGGAATCGGCCTCCCGCGCCCGGGCATCCATCGCCTTGAGCAGATCGACCTTGGCCGCGAACGGCACGCCTTCCAGGGGGTTTTCGTCGGTGTACAAGCGCCGGTTGGTGGGGGGCGGGGCCACGGCCACCCGGCCGCCCTGGCTGCCGCGCACCGCGCGCACCGTCTCCACGGCGCGGTCCAGGGCCGCCGGATCCAGGCCGCTCGCATGGGCGAACCCGATGGCCTCGCCGCTCACGGCCCGCAGGCCAAAGCCCTGGGTGGCCTCGAACCCGGCTTGCCGGATGCGGCCGTCCTCCAGGCCCAGGCTTTCGCTCAGGCACCATTCCAAGAACAGCTCGCCATCGTCGGCGCCTTCCAGGGCCCGGGCCACCGCGCGCCGGGTGGCGTCGAACGCCAGGCCCTGGGGGCCGAAAAACAGGCGGTCGGTGCTGAGGGTATCGCTCATGCGGGGCACTCCGGCGAAGGGACAGGATACAAAAAGGGTGCTTGTTTCTAGATCAGGTCCCGGGGGCCGGGGTCAAGTCCTACGGGTCGGTGCGGGCGCGCCGTTGCGGGACCGGCGGGCTGGACGGCGCGGCCAGGGGGGCGGGATGGCCTTGCAAGGGCTCGGATCCCGCCTCGATCCGCCCGGCGGGCAGGCGCACTCGCACCTCGGTTCCCTCGCCGGGTTCGCTGGCGATGAGCAAACGCCCCCCGTGCATTTCCGTGAGCGCGCGGGCGAGCGGCAGCCCCAGCCCGGTTCCCTCGTGGCGCCGGGCCAGGCCGCTGTCGATCTGGCCAAAGGGTTTCAGGGCGATCGCTATGTCCTCCGCGCTCATGCCGATGCCTGTGTCCTTGATCACGATATCAAGGTCCGCGCCCGGGCCCGGCCGCATGACCTCGACATCCACCCACCCCCCCTCGGGCGTGAATTTGACCGCGTTGGACAAGACATTGAGCAACACCTGTTTCAACCGTCGCCCGTCGCCGCGCACCAGACCGTCGCGGGGGCCCGCGTTCAAACGCACGCCCCCCTCGGCGGCGCGCCCCGACACCAAGCGCAGGGCCGAGTCGATCAGGGGCCCCAGCGCCACCCGCTCCTCGCCCAGCACCATCTGGCCGGCCTCGATCTTGGAAACGTCCAGGATATCATTGATAATGGACAACAAATGCGCCCCGCTGTCGTGAATGCCGCGGGCATAGTCGCGGTAGCGGGCGCTGCCCAGGGGCCCCATGATTTCCTCCGCCATGACCTCGGAAAAGCCCAGGATGGCGTTCAAGGGCGTGCGCAGTTCGTGGCTCATGTTGGCCAGGAATTCGGTCTTGGACCGGTTGGCGACCAGGGCCTGTTCCAGGGCCTCGTCTTGCGCGCGCTCGGCCTCGTGGCGGGCGATCTCGCCGCCCACCCACTGGGCCATCAGGCGCAACAACTGGATCTCGGCATCGCTGAAGGCCGCCGGGTGGGCATCGGATCCGAAAAAGGCCAAGGTCCCCACCCGCTCGTGGCCCTGGGTCACGGGGATGCCCAGGTAAGCCCGCCGCCCCAGCACCGTCCACGCCGGATGATGGCACCACGTTTCGTCAACGGCGGCATCGGGGATGGCCAGGGGACCATCCCGCCGCAGAACCTCGACGCAATAGCTTTGGTGAGCCGGCGGCAGATGGGGGGGGCCGATGCCCGCGAAGGCCGGCCCCTGGGCTGCCAGAATCTCGGGGCGGGTTCCCTCGCGCCGGGCAATCACGCCGTTGGGCAGGCCAAACTGGCTCATGCCCAAAGCCAGCACCTCTTCCAGGCGTTCGATCAGACGGAGGCCAGGGTGGGTGGTGATGGCGTGAAAGGCCCGCAACCCCGCCTCGCTGCGGGCCAGTTCCGTTTCCATGCGCTTGCGCCAAGTCATGTCGCTGATCGTGGTCAGGACCTGATCGTCATGGGTTCGCCGTTCGCTGATCACCAGCCAGCGGCCGGATTCATCGCACATCTCCAAGGTGCCCTTGGCCCGGCCATGGTGGGCGCGGCAGGCCTCCAGGGCCGCGGGTCCCCGGACCCGGACCACGGGCGAGCCGGGCGTGCCCGTGTCGACGACGGCGCGGCCGTCCACGACGCGGGCAATGATGTCGTCGAAGGTCGCGCCTTCACGCAAGACAGGCGCCAACTCGGGCAACAAGGTTTCGTACGCCCGGTTCCACAACACCAGACGGTCCTCGGCGTCCCACAACACAAACCCGTCAGCCATGTTGTTGAGGGCGTCCATCAGCCGGGTTTCAGCGCGCCGGGCGCGTGCCTCCACCTCGGCTTCGCGAGTGATATCGGTCGCCGCGCCCCGATAGCCCAGGAAGCGGCCCCGGGCGTCGAAGCGGGGCTTACCACTGGAGCGGAGCAGGCGGGCCTCGCCTTCCCCGTCCAGCCGCCGCATCCAGTACGTCAGATCACGGAAGGGACGGTGCGCGTCAAGGTCGGCCTGGAGACTCTCAATGCGTTCGGGGGATTCGCGCTCGGTGTCGAACAGGGCGGCGCGGTCCATGCCCAAGGCGCGCCACGGGCGGATCCCGTCGTCCGGCAAGATCTCGGAACACAAAAACCAGGTAAAGCGATGATCGGGGCCGGTTTCCCAGAACCATTCCTGAGCGGCCTCGGCCACGTCGCGCAGCCGCTCGGCATTCTCGGCCGCCTCGCAGCGCCCCGAGGAATCCCACGCGCACGCCGGTCCCACCACAGGGTCGGCCGGCCCGCCCTCCTCGATCCGCACGCTGACAACGCACCCCGCGCCGCCCTCGGGCCCCGGGCAGGGCTCGACGTGGACGCGCACGCTGCCGTTTCCCCTGGCGGACGGACCCCGAATCCGTTGCGCCACGCTCACCCCCCCCATGGCATGGTCAAGAAGCGTGGCAAGATCGGGCCAGGCATTGCGCAGGCTGACCCCGGGGCCGAAGCCTCCCTCCCCCAGCCAGGCCCGGGCGGCCCGGTTGGCATAGGCCACCGTGGCCGGCGGCGTCACCCAAACAATCGGGGTCGGCACGGCGTCCAGAACGGCGAGGGGCATGCCCGGGCCCTCGCCGCCTTTGTCGTTTGTGGCCCGCGTGTCGGAAGAGCCGGTGGTGGGGCCCGAAGACCCCCGCACCGAAGCCCGCACACCGGCCCACCCCGTTGGCCCGGCCTTGATCGCTCCCCGGTCCCCGTTCTGGGGAATGCCGGCGGACCGTTCAGGGAGCCTGTCGTCAGTTCTTGTCAGGTGTCGTTCCCACACCCAGCGATCCCATGTGGTCATCGGGATCTCCCACGGTCGTTCCGTGCTCGCGGCCGGGCATTCTCCCGACCTGGAGCGAGACCCGAAAAGGGAACGTCCCTTTTCGGACAAGTGAACCTGCGAACAGCAAGCGAGAACGCCGCCCCCGGGAAGAATCCCCAAGACGACGGTCCAGCCTTGGGCACGGCGTTTCAAGAACCGTGTCGCATTCCCCATCATCGCGCGGGACGGGTTTCTACTCAAGAGGGACGGCAGTAAAAAAAGCCCCGACAAAACGTCGGGGCTTGAAGGGAGCGGAAAAGGAAGCGCCAAACAAGGAACGTCGCGTCCGGGTCGAAACCAGACGCCGAATCTTCGCCGCATCAGCGCTTGATGCGCACCAACTCGTCGAGCATTTCGTCGGCGGTGGTAATGATCTTCGCCGACGCGGAATAGGCGCGCTGGGTGGTGATCATGTTCGTGAACTCGGTGCCCAGATCAACGGTCGAGGCTTCCAGCACCGACTGGTTGACCTTGCCCGCCCCGGCGCTGCCCGCCTCGCGGATGGTCGGCAGGCCGGACTTGGTGGTTTCCTGGAACACGTTGCCGGTCAGGCTGTTCATCCCGTTGACGTTCACGAAGGTGGCGATCGGGATCATGAAAATGGGGGTGGTGACGCCGTTGTCGAACTGGGCGGTGACCACGCCATCCTCGGAAATGGAGACACCCGAGAAGTTGCCAAACTTGTTGCCGTTCTGGCTGATGTAGCCCAACTGGTAGCTGGAATTGCGCTGGGTGACACCGTCGCCCGCGTTGTAGTTGCCCCAGAACACACTGATGGCCGACCCACCGCCGTTTTGCACGGTGCCCCCGTCCATGTTGAGGGCGCCATTCGCCCAGTCGAGGTTCACAGTCAGCCTTGGGTCATCATCCCCCATTTCGTTATATCCGAAGATGGTGTCGATGGTGCCGTCGCCGTTGAAGCCCAAGGCCGAGGAATAGTCCCGGCTGGTCGCATCGGAAACGATACCCGCCGCGCCCGCTGTACCGGCCGTCCGGTTGATCCAAGCGCCCCGCCAGTCCGTTTCATTGGCAAGCGGCGATGCGGAGTTATCCCGCAAGGTCAGGCCATTCACCGCCCAGTTGTTCCCAGGCAGGCCGTTGGCCCCGCGAGGGTTGACCTGAACCACGCACGGCTGGCCTGCTGAATCGAGCAAGGGAGTGCCGGTCGGGTTGGAAACATCCACCAGCAGATCTTGGGTGAAGGCATTACGGAAGATCAAAGCGTTTTCGCCCGACACCCGCTCGGCCCACAAGGTCGGGCTGCCCTTGCCCGTGATGGCGCTTACCCGGCCGTCACCAGCGACACCGTAATCCGTCACGGCTTCGTTTCGTGTCGCGCTTTCAACCGCCATGGCTAGGGAATCGATGACCTGGGATAAGGTACGCCCCCCCGACACATCGATATTGAACGCGGGCCCAGCGGCCCCTGCGTTGGCCAGGGTGGTCACGGTATCGGCAGCGGCGGTAAAATTAAAGTTGTAGGTGGTCCCACCAATGGTCATGTCCATGCTGCTACCGGCAGCCGGAATCGACGTGAAGTCCAGGCGTCCGGCCGAGAAATAGGTTTCGCCGCGCTGAGACTCCAAGGTCACCTGCCGCGACCCAGCCGGTGGCGTGACTTCGCAATCCCACACGTTTTGCGCTCGCTTGGTCCACTGGTAATCCAGGTTGTGCGGGCTGCCCAGGCTGTCGAAAATCGGCACGTTGGTTTTCGACGTGGCCCCAATCGCCGCGCCCGAGGGCAAATTAAGGCCCATGGAAATGGTCGAGGTTGCCCGCGCCGTGCCGCCGATGGTGCTGAGATTGAGCGGTTGCAGGTTGGTGGAATCAACCGCGTTGGAGTTGATGTAATACGTATCGCCCGACTGGTTCCGATACGATTTCATGTACACCTGATTATTGACACTCACCGTTGAGGCGGTGGTGGTGCCGTCCCAGGTTTCCAGCGGCCAGCCTTGCATGTAAAAGCCGCTGACGTTTTGCAAGAAACCGTCCTTATCGATGCCATACGAGCCGGCGCGGGTATAGGCATACCCGGTGGGGTCGGTGGCCGACGACGAGACCACGAAGAAGCCCTGCCCCGAGATGCCGACGTCGGTGGACGAGGTGGTGGCCTGCAACAGGCCTTGCACGTCCACGCCGGTGCGCGGCACCGACTGCACGCCGCCCGGGGAATACTGGCTCAGCGAAACCTGGTGGGTGACCAGGGTCTGGAAGTTAACCTTGGTTCCCTTGTAGCCAACGGTGTTCACGTTGGTCACGTTGTCGGCAATCGCGCCCATGGCGCTGGACTGGGATTGCAGGCCCGACACGCCCGAGAAAAGCGCACCGTAGAGAGACATGGATCCGCTCCTTGTTTCCGCGTCCGGGTCTTCGTTGGCTCGATGACACCGGGGGTCTTGTCAGCCCCAAAGGGCGCTAAAGGTCATCAAGCGTCGGCGGACTCGGTGGTGTCGTCAACCGTGTCGCCCGAAGTGGTCTGGGCATCGTCAATGGGCAGGGTATCGAACACGCCCAGTACGTTGGTCAGGTCCACGCTGCCCGAGCCCATGGCCAAGGTGGTGCCCCCCGAGGTGTCGGTGGCCACGCCCGTGACCTGGCCCAGGGCCGTGGTCCAGGTTTCCACCGAGCCGGTCAGTTGATGGGTGGCGGTGACCGAGATGGTGTACACGCCGTCGTCCAGGGCCTCGCCGTCGTCGTCCATCCCATCCCACACCACCTTGTGCAGGCCGGCCGTGGTTTCGCCGGTGAAGGTTTTCACCCGCGTGCCGTCGCTGTCGTACAACGACACGCTGACCGAGGTCGCGGCGTCCTTGAGACCGTAACAGAACACCCCCTTGCCATCTTGCAGGGAAACAGCGGTGGATTCGGCTTCCACGTACTTGCCCAGATAGCCCACGGCCAGCGCCGCCTGGTTGTTGGCGCTGACGCCCAGCAGGCTTTCGATATTGGCGTTGGTGTTGATCTGCTGTTCCACCTGGGCGAACTGCACCAGCTGGTTGGTGAACTCGGTGCTGTCCATCGGTGACAGCGGGTCCTGGTTCTTGAGCTGCGACACCAGCAGTTTCATGAAGGTGTCCATGTCGCCGGCCAACTGGGTGCGCGACACGCTCGACTGGGTCTTGGCGGCGGTGGAAGACGAGGTGTTGTCAACGGCGCTGGTCATGGTCCGGGGTCCTTATGGCCAAAGGATAAAGGGAGGGACGGGCAAACCGGGGTCGATCAGACCCGCACGTCCACGCCTCCCCGGGCGGCCGCCCGGTTGGCCCGCTGGGCCTCGGGGGTACTGGTTTCGCTTGACAGGCTGTCCTCGCCATCGGCCACGCCCGCCACTCCCGACGCCCCGTTCTGGAAGGAACGGGCGTCACGCTGGGTCTGGCCGGCCTGGCCCTGGCTGCCGCCACGCAGGCCGAAGCTGAGACTGCCGGAGTCGGTTTTCAGACCGGCGTCCTGCAAGGCCCGCTCCAGACCGCGCTGGTCGGAACGCAGCATGTCCAGGGTATCGGCCTTGTCGGCGACCACGGTGGCCTGCACATGGCCGGTGTGCTGGTTGATCTCCATCTTGACCTCGATCCGGCCCAGCGCCTTTGGCGTCAGCTGCACGGAAATCTGGTCGATGCCCCGGTCCAGGGCCTTGCTGATGTTGACCTTGACCTGATCCATGACCCGCTGCGCCTCGGGCGAGGGCTGGCGGGGCGTGCGCGCGGGTTCCTCGGCCCGGGCGGTCGCGCGCGTCGCGGTTTGGGCCTGGGTCTGGGCGGTTTGCGGAACCGGGTCCGGGGCGCGGGTCTGGGCCGCCGCCTGGGTGGTCGCCGTGGTCTGGGAAGCCTGGGTTCCCGCCGCCGTCCCCGCCCCCGTCCCGGTGCCCGTCAGGCCGGTTGACGTCGTGGGAGTCGGGGTGGGGGTCGTGGCCGAGGAGGCGCTGGCCAGGGTGAACAGCGGCCGCGCGGTGCTTGCGCCGGCCTGCGCGCCGCGCGCGGCGGCCTGGCTCAGGGCCGCGTCGTCACCCCCGGCCGCCTCGCCGCCTTGCGCCTCGCCGTTCTGAAGGGTGGCGGACGGATCGCGCAACTGGGCCTGGGCCTGCTGGATCGGGGTCTGGGTGGCCGAGCCACCCGTGCCACCCCGCCAGCCCTGTTGCTGGCCGAAGCCCCCCATGTCGGCGCTGGTGTCGCCGGTTGGCGCCACCGCGCGCTGCGCTTCCATCGCCAGGGACTGGCCCTGAGGCGCGCGGGCGTCGGCCGTTCCGGTCTGGGTCACGCGCACGCGCACGTCCACCGCGCTGTCGGGATCCAGGTTGCGGGCCATCTGCGCCGCCTGATCCTGGGCCGTGGCCGAGGGCTGGGGCGCGCGGGCCTGCTGTTGCGGAACCTGGGGCGTGGCCGCCTGGGCCTGGGCCGTGGGATCCGTCGGCGTTTGCTGGGCCTGGACGGGAGCCTGGGCCGCCGCCTGCGCATCGGCGCGCGCCGCCGCGCTTTGCGCGTTCTGCTGGGCTTGCAGCGCCGCGCGCGCCGCCGCGTCGGCGGCGTCGCCGGCTCCGGTGCCACCAGCCGCGACCGGAGTCTCGGGAACAACCGGGGCCGCGACGTCGACCCCTTCCGTTTCCGGCGCCACGGGCACGACCGGGACCACCCCCGGCGTTGTGGTCGCGGCCACCGGCTGGGTCGGGGCCGGGACGGCCGGCGTGGCGGGCTCGGTCGCGGTCTGCGTGGTCGGAGCCGGAGCCGTTGCCTCGGCGGGCGGCGGTGTCACGGGCGGCGCGGAAGGGGCGGGTTGCGCCTCGCGACGGGGACGATCGCTGTCCTGGGTCGCTTCGGTTTCGTCGGCGGGATCCTTGTCCTCGCGTTCGTCGCGACGCTCGACCCGGTCGCGCTTGTCGTGATCCTTGGCCTCGGGCCGATCCGCCGACGCCGACGCGGCGGCCGCGTCGTGGGAGTCGGCCTGGGCATCCAGGTTCTGGATCAGGGTTCGGGAAAACTCGGTGGTGATCGTGTCGGTGTCGATGGACGTTTTGTGACGCTTGAGCAAGGCGGCAAAGTCGCCCGTTGCCGTCGACCCGGACGACGCCGAAGAGCTGGACGTCCCCGTCGTCGACGCATCGGTCGTGGCGCCGATTCTCAGCGTCGAAGCGATGATGCTGTGCAGGTCCATGGTCGGCTTTCCTCGTTGCCCATTCCCCGGACATCTTGCTTCCAGGCCACGCGGGTCGCGATCGGCCCTGTCCAGGCTTCAATTTCCCAGCAAACAACGTGCCAGACCCGATCCCCTTTGTTATAACCCCTTAGGAGTCAACAAAATCCAAAAATCCTTCGTTTCCTGGTCCCCGCGCGACTCCACGGCGTTCTCGCGCACGGGGGCGTCCTTGACCGCCCGACCGGGCAATTCCTGCCCGCCTCCCCGCCCGAAGGGCCGTCCGTGCCTTGCCCGCCCCCTGCCCGGCCGGCCGCCCCCGCGCACCCCCTGGCCCGGCACACGAAAAAACGGCCCCCCGCAAGGAGAGCCGCCCAAAGGAAACCGGACACGGCGCGCCCCCCTGCCCGGGAAGCCGGACGTGGCTCCTCATCAAGGAACCTCTCCCGGCCGGCGGGAAGGGGGGACGCGCGCTTCGTTAAACGGTTTGATTGACAAAAAGCGGGTTGTTATCGCCAAACGACGCGATCGTGCTGGCGAACACGCTGAGATAAGCCTGTTGCTGGGTCGACATGGCATCCAGGTTACGCTGCATGGCTTCCACCTGCTGGGCGTATTCCTGCTGCAAGGCCGTTTCCGCTTCCAGCTGCTCGTACAACGCGTCCTTGCGGTCGGCGGTCAGGGCCTTGGTCTTTTCGGTGATGCGATCCTGGGCGGAATTGGCCGTGGCCATGTTGGCGGTGATCTGGGCCTTGGCCCCGGTCAACACTCCTTGCGCACGGGAAATTTCCTCGATGGCGCCTTGGATGAAGCCCGCGATGTCCTCCGCCGTGGGCGCGGGGTCCCCCTCGGACACAACGCCGAAATTCCCGTGGTTCCACGACCCCGTGAGCCCCAGGCCGCCCGTCACCATCTTTCCCGTGATACTCTCCTCGGCACCATTGATGAAGGCGGTCAAGGTCACGGTTCCATCGCCGTTGTCCTGAACGCTCTTGATGCCATTGAGCAGCGACACCGTTTCACCGATGCCATCGCTCTCCGTGGGGTGTTGGGTATTGTAGCTGGTGTACTCGGTGAGGGTCGACGAGCCCAGGTCGGGAATCCAGTAGGAGGTTTGGCCGGTTCCGGCGTCGGTCACCTCGATGCGGAAATCCGCCCCCGCGTACACGCCGTTGAGGGTGGTGGTGGTCGAGGTGAAGTTGGGATTGAACGAGATGTCGTTCGGTTCCCAGGTCATGCGGTCTTGCACCCGCCCCACCGGATTGAACGAAGCGCCGTACAGGTCGGCGGTCACGTTGATCTGCCGCAACGCGTCGTTGTACTGATTGACCCAGTACTGGGAAACCTCGCCGGTATCGTTGAACGAGGATTCGATCCCGCCCAGGGCCGCGCTCATCTTGCTCAACAGGTCGGAAATCTTGTTGATGCTTTCCAACCCGTTGTCCATGGCCACCTGGGCATTCTTGACGCCCGAGCTCAACTTGATGTAGCGCTCGCTTTCCGCGTCGATCGCCGCCGCCTTGGCGTCGAACGTGGCTTCCAGCTTGGTTTGTTTCTTCTGGATGTCTTCTTGCGCCCGGGCGACCAGATTATCCAAGGCGACCTGCTGATACGAGCCGGTGGTCAGGCTACCGGCCGTCAGCGGTGTCATTACGGTGTCCACCATGCTGTCCTCCTCCGGCGTTCTGCCGGCCCTGGCGCGTTCATGCCCACGCCTTTCGGCATTCCGGAAAGGACGATGGGGCCTTAAGACTACGTTACCACATCTCCCTTCCCTGTTCCAGTCTGGCGTGTCGCGCGGCGGCCAGGGTTTCGGCAACCTGATCGATCAATCCCGGCCAGTCGCCCCGGCTGGTCTGGCGGAACAGACGCAAGGACGGATACCACGGGCTGGTTTCGCCTGCGCGCAGCCAGCGAAAATCGGCCGCGAACGCCAGCAACACCCACGCCGGCCGTCCCAGGGCCCCGGCCAGATGGATCACCGCCGTATCGACTCCCACGACCAGATCCAGCGTCGCCAGGGTCCGGGCGGTTTCGGCCAGGTCCCCGCCCTCGGCCAGGGCGGGAGGCAGGCCGGGCAGGTCCCGGGCGCGAGGCCCCAGTTGCAGGTTGACCCAATGGATCCCCGGAACCGCGAGCAGGGGCCCCAGGGCCCCGGCCGGACAACTGCGCCAGCGGTCCATGGCGTTGTCGGGCGATCCGGCCCACACCAGGCCCACCCGGAGCGCATCGGGGACCGGAAGAGCGGCGGGCGCGGGTGGCTGTTCCCCGGGCAGGTGAATCCAGGGCACCGCGCCGGGAAGAACGTCCAGCGTCACCCCCAGGCGGTGGGGCAGCGACATCAAGGGCAGGTGCGCGTCGGCCGGTGGCACGGGGGCGCCCCGCGCCAGCACCTCGTCCACGCCTTCCACCGCCCCCATCACGCGCGCGAGCGGCGCCGGGCATTCCACCACCACCCGGCGGGCGCGGGCGCGGGCGCGGGCCGGTGCGATCAGGCGGGCCATCATCAAGGCATCGCCCAGGCCCTGCTCGGCGTGCAGGAACAAGGTTGCGTTCCCAGGGAGCGGCCGGCCGTCCCAGGCGGGCATGGGCAGCGGCGGGCGCGGGCTGGTGAAGCGGGCCAGGCGCCAGCGGGCTTCGTGAAACCGCCATCCCGCGCCCCAGTCGCCGGCGGTCAGCAAGGCCCACGCCAGGTCATAGGCCGCCTCGGCATCGCCGGGGTCCAGGGCCACGGCGCGGCGGTGGGCGGCCACCGCCGCGTCCACCCTTCCCAGGCCCAGCAGGCACACCCCCAGATTGGTCTGGATATAACCACACGCGGGCGCCAGCCGGGCCGCGCGCCGGCTCCAGGGCAAGGCCTCCTCCAACTGGTCGCGCCCGATCAGGACATGCGCCCAGTTGTACAGGCTGTCGGCCAGGCTGGGATCCAGCGCCAGCGCCACCCGCATGGCCTCGCGGGCCTCGTTTTCCTCGCCCAGGGCTTCCAGCACGCCGCCCAGGCTCGACCAAGCGCGCGCGTCACCGGAATCGACCGCCAGCAAGGCCCGCCACGCGGCCGCCGCCACGTCGTTCTGCCCGGCCCGACGCGCCAGCACGGCGTGGCAGCGGTGCAACGCGGCCTCGTGGGGATGGAGAAGCCGGGCCGCCGTCAGCCCGGCGAGGGCTTCGTCGCGCCGGCCCAGCTCTTCCAGGCGCTCGGCGCGAAAGCCCAGAACCCCGGCCGTGGGGGGCATCTCCAGGGCCACCGCCAGGGCGCCGGCCGCGTCGCCGCTTCGGGCCAGCGCCAGGGCCAGATCGGCGGTCACGTCCAGGCGCTCGGGCGCCGCCGCCGCCGCCAGGCGCAGCACGCAGGCCGCCGACGCCGGCGCCCCCCGGCCCAACAAGGCGCGCCCCAGGCCGGCCAGGGCCGGGCCATGCCGGGGATCGCGGTCCAGCGCCACCCGGTACACGTCGCAGGCCTCGGCCAGGGCGCCCCCTCCGGCCAGGGCATCGGCCCGCGCCACCAGCACTTCCACCGCTCCCATGACCGCCTCCCTGTGTTTCGCCCTCGTGTTATTCCGGACCTTTGGTGTAGCCGATCCCCGGGGGGGCGAGCCATCCCGGAAGCGCCCCGGGGGTGCTCTTGTCTCCCGCTCCCCTTCCTGGCACCCTGGCGGCCATGGATGCCCTGGCCGACCTGATCGAAGACCTCCACCACCGCGCGCATCGGGCCTGGGCCGATGGCGACGGATCCCGCGCGGGTGCCCTGGCCCGGCTCGGGCTGCGCCACGATCCCGGGCATCCGGGCTTGTTGGGCGTGCTGGGCGCGGCCGAGCTTCAGGCCGGCCGCGCCGCCGAGGCCGCCTTGCTGTTTCGTCGTGCCCTGGAGCGGGCCAGCGCCGATCCGGCCGCCTGGCACAACCTGGGGGTTGCCCTGCTCGGCGCCGGACACCAGGCGCAGGCCATCGTGGCATGGCAGGGCGCCCTGGCCCGGGACCCGGCCCGGGCCGACACCGTGTTCAACCTGGCCCGGGCCCACGATGAGCAGGACCATCCGGCGCAGGCGCGCCCCTGGTACACGCGCGCCGCCCGCCTGGGGCAGGATGGCGCGGCGTTCCATCCCCTGGGCACCCTCCTGATCCGGACGGGCGAGGTCGAGGCCGGGGAACAGTGGCTGCGGGCCGCCGTGTGCCACGATCCCGCCCACGCCGGGGCCACCACCAACCTGGGATGGCTGCGCCGACGCCAGGGCAACCTTGATCACGCCTTGCGCCTGCACGAGCGCGCCGTGCGCCTCACCCCCACCCTCGCGGATGCCCACTGGAACCGGGCCTCGGTCCTGCTGGCCCAGGGCCGCTATCCGGAAGGGTTCGCCGAGTGGGAATGGCGCACCCGCCGCCCGGGTTGGCCGTTTGTCGATCCCCCCGTGCCGCCCTGGACCACCCAGCCCCTGGCCGGACGCACGCTTCTTGTCCTGGCCGAACAGGGCGCCGGCGACATGATCCAGATGGCGCGCTTCCTGCCCGCCCTCGCCGCCCAGGGGGCGCGGGTGGTGGTCGAGGCGCCGCCGGGGCTTGCCGGTCCGCTGGCCGGGGTGAGCGGGGTCGCGGCCGTCGTTCCCTATGGCGAGCCCGAGACGCTTCTGGCCCAGGGTGCCGATTTTCAGGTACGGGCCTTCAGCCTGCCCCAGCGCCTGGGGCTGACGGCCGGACAGTTGCCCGCGTGCACGTTTCCCTATCTGCCCTGTCCGCCGCCCGCCGTCCTGCCCGCCGCCCCCGCCAGCCAGCCCGGCCCGCCTCCCCTGCGCGTGGGCGTGTGCTGGTCGGGCAACCCGGCCTTTGTCGAAAACGCGGTGCGCGCCGCGCCGCTGGCCGCCTTCGCGCCCCTGGCGACCGTGCCCGGCGTGTGTCTTTACAGCCTGCAACTGGGCGACCCCGCCCGCGCCCTGCCCGGGGCGGGCCTGCCGATCACCGACCTTGCGCCCCTGCTCGCCGACTACGGCGCCACCGCCGCCGTGCTCATGGCCCTGGACCTGGTGATCACCACCGACACCAGCGTGGCCCACCTTGCCGGCGCGCTGGGGCGCCCGGGTCTTGTGCTGCTGGCGGCGCATTGCGACTGGCGTTGGGGGATTCAGGGGCAGGCCTGTGCCTGGTACCCCTCGCTCACGCTGCTGCGCCAGACCCGCCTGGGGGACTGGTCGGGGGTCGTGGCCGAGGCGGCCGGCCTCATGGAGGCGCGCGCTCGTCGCCAGGAGTCCGCCCGACGCTCGGATACTCCCGCGCCAGCATGCCCATGAGCGTCAGCGAGCGGAACCCCTCCGCCCCCCGCACCGCTTCACGCAATTTCCCTTCCAGCACGAAACCGGCCCCGGCGAACAAGTGCCGGGCCGCTGTGTTGTCGGAGAACAACGAAACCCACAATCGATTCGCGGCCAGGGAATCGAACACATGCGCCATGATGGCGCGCAGCATCGCCCGCCCGATGCCCCGGCGCGGTGTGGCGGCCACCAGACGCACCAATTCAATGCACCCGTTGGACCCGATCAACCCACCCAGGATGACGTATCCCATCAACCGGTCATCCTGGTCTTGAAAAAAAACGTATTGGTAGTCCGGATCGTCCATCGCCCGCCCATGGCGATCGTGCGCCCAGGGCTGAAGAAGCCCGGCGACCTCGGGCCGGGCCTCCTGCCGGAGCACGAAAGGCATGTCGGTGGGCCGTCCCGGCCGCCCCGTCAACGGCCACGCCGGAGTTGTCGTCAACGCTCCCGACGGAGCCATAAGTCTCTCTTCATCCGCTTGGTGTGGACTTAAGACCTCAGCGGGAGACGCGGCGTCGGCGGGCTTCATGGCATCTTGTCCATTTCAACTGCGAGTAAAAGCGACGGTCAAGGTTCCTCTTTACCCCGGCAGGCGTGTGCGCATAGCCTCCCGACGCCTACCGTATCATACCTCAAGGAAAGAAGAGTCCGTGAACCCGAACCTTTGCGTCAAGCTCGCCGACCGTCTTGCCGCCCTTAACGAAAACAAGGGCGAGGTTCGGCAAGCGATTGCCCGAGTCCTGGAAGCGCCCGCCCTCGTTCTGGGACCAGAGGTAGACGCCTTTGAAGCGGCATTCGCACGCTGGCTTGGCGTAAATACCGCCGTTGGTGTTGCAAGTGGTACCGACGCCTTGGCCCTGGCCTTGCGCGCGGCCGGCGTCGAGCCTGGCGCCAGGGTTGTGGTCGATGCCCTGGCGGGACCGGCTCCCCTCGCGGCCCTGGTGCGCATTGGCGCCATCCCCGTGCGCGTCGACGTGGAGCCGGAAACCTTGACCCTGGCGCCCCAGGCCCTGAAGGCCCTGCTGGCCGGGGGAGAGAGGAGCCAGGCCATGCCCCGCGCCGTGCTGGCCACCCACCGCGATGGCCATCCCGCCGACCTGGCCGCGCTGGGGGCCCTGTGCGCCGGGCACGGCCTCGCCCTGGTCGAGGACTGCACCGACGCCGTGGGCGCGGCGCTCGATGGCCGGCGGGTGGGCTGCACCGGGCTGACCGCCGCTTTTTGCTTTGGCCCCGAGCGCTCGCTCGGCGCGCTGGGCCGGGCCGGCCTTGTCACCAGCACCAGCCCCGAAATCGAGGCCAGCTTGCGTCACATGCGCGACCAGGTGTTCGATTGTCCCCTTGATGCGCTGCAAGCGGCGGTCTTGCGGGCTCAGCTGCGCTCGGTGGATGGGGCCATCTTGCGCCGGCAGTCGATTGCCCTGCGCTACGATACCGCCCTGGCTCCCCTGGGCATCATCGTGCCAACCGAGCGTTCGAACGCCACCCACGCCTATTGCCGCTATGTCATCCGGGTATCCCAGCCGCAGGCGGCACGGGCCGCGCTGACCGCGCTGGGCCTGGGGGCCGAGGCGTGCGCCCCGTTCGGCGACGCCGACCTTTCGGACGCCAACGCGCCGGTGGCCCGCCAGGCCGTGGCCCAGGCGGTGGCCCTGCCCGTTTACCCCCAGCTCCCCGCCGACCACCAGCGCGCGGTGATCACCGCCCTGGCCACGGCCCTGGGGCGCTGACCCCACCCGGAGCGCGCGCCCCCCCCCCCAAGGGGCGCGAGCCCCGGACAGGTCCAAAGGGGCGCGAGCCCCGGACAGGTCCAAAGGGGCGCGAGCCCCGGACAAGATCCAAAAGGGGCGCGAGCCCCGGACAAGATCCAAAAGGGGCGCGGGCCCCGGACCACCAGGGAATCGGGCGCGCGAGGCTCCGGTTCCCTGGCGTTTCCCCAGGAGCCTTATCGCTCCAGCGGGGGCATCCGGAGCACCCCCGGCTCGGTCACCCCAACCGCGTCCAGCCACGGCCCCAGCCGGGCTTCAAGGGCCGCGCCTTCGCGCACCAGGGCAGCCACGGCCCGAACGCCGTCCACCCGTGCCAGCAGGCGCAAGAACCACGCGCCCGGGGTACCCGGGGTGACCGGGGTAATCTCAAGAGGCGTATCCGAGCTTAACCCCGCCTCGACGCGCACCAGGGCCAGGGCCTGCTCCACCCCGCCCAGGCTGTCGACCAGCCCGCGCGCCTGCGCATCGGCCCCCGTCCACACCCGGCCTTGCGCCGCGGCCTCCATCGCCGCCGGCGACAGGTTGCGCGCGCGCGCCGCCTTGCCTGTGAAATCGGCATAGATGGCATCCAGCATGGCGTTCAGCCGCTCGCGGCCCGGGGCGTCGAAGGCGTCGACCGGAGACAGGAACGCGGCATTGCGCCCCGCCGACACGCCATCCCAGGTCACGCCCAGGTCGGCGCTGGCCTTGCCGAAACTGACCTTGCCGGCCAGGACGCCAATCGAGCCGGTCAGGGTGCCGGGCTGGGCGACGATCCGGTTGGCCCCCATGGCGATGAAGTATCCCCCCGACGCAGCCACGTCGCCCATCGACGCGATGATGGGCATGCCCCGCCCCCGCGCCCGGGCGATCGCCCGCCACACCACGTCCGAGCCGACATAGGATCCACCCGGGGAATCGAGGCGCAGCACGATCCCCGCCACGCCCGGATTTTCGACCACCTTGTCGATGGCCGCCGCCAGCGCCCGGCCGTCGATTTCCTCTTCGTCGAAGGGGCCCTTGTGTCCATCGCCGATCACCACCGGACCGCTGGCCGCGAGGTAGGCGACCTTTCGGGCGCCGGGCACCGGCGGGCGGTGGGCGAGATCGGCGGCGTACTCGCCCAGGCTCACGCGGGTCGGGGTCCCGCTGGCCTGGGTCATCGCCTCTTCCACCTCGTCGACGTAGCCCAGACGGTCGACCAGGCCGGCCTCGCGCGCGGCCTCGGCCAGCAGGGGCGCCTGATCGATCAGGGCCTGAACCCGGGCCGGTTCCAGGCCCCGGTCGGCGGCGACCCCGGCCACCACCTGCCCCATCCAGCCCTGGACCACGGCGTCAAGGGCAACACGGGCGGGCGGAGTCAGGGCATGGTCGGTCAACGCGCTGGCCGCGTTCTTGAAGTCCTTGCGGGTTTCGAACTCGGGCACGATCCCGAAGCGGTCGAGCAGCCCGCGCGCGAAGGGCTGGCGCAGGGAAAACCCGGTGGCCGCGATCATCCCCGACGGCTGCACCCAGACCTGATCAAAGGCCGCCGCCAGGTAATAGGGAATGGTGCCGCCCCCGAACTCGCCCAGGGTTTCGGAAAACACCAGGGCCGGCTTGCCGGTGGCGCGAAAGGCGTGGATGGCGTCGCGCAGTTCCTGGGCCTGGGCCATGCCCAGGGGCGTCCCGCCCAAATGAACCAGAAGGCCATCGACCTTGGGATCCCGGGCCGCCGCCCTCAGGGCCCGCACGGTCTCGAAAAGCCCCAGGCCCTCGCCTTGCCCGGTCAGGCCGGCCATCAAGGCGCGCGCGGTCTGGTCGCCGGCCGCCTCGGACATCGGCCCGTCCACGGCAAGGGTCAGCACCAGTTGATCGGGCAAGGGCTCGCGCGAATCCGCAAGGCGCGAGAGGGCAAGGGCGCCCATCCCCGCCGCCAAGCAGGTCAGAAGGCCCAGCGTGGCCAGCAATGCCACCAGAGCCTTGCCGAAAAACCGCATGTGTCTCTCCACTCGGGTCAGGGAAAAAGGGTGCCCGCGCGGGAACCTGATCGCCGGTTGGAACCGCGAAAAGGCCTGGGCCCAGGCAGCAAGAAAGGGATCTCCCGCTTCAATAAGGGAGTTTCCCTTCCGGCCGGGTCGCTTTCAAGGCGCCAGGCCCCCAAAAGCGACCCGCCTGGCGTCACGCCCCCGGGATCGCCGCCCCGCACTGGCCGCGAAACCGCAGCAGGTGATCAAGGACGGTGATCGCCACCATGGCCTCGGCCACCGGCACCGCGCGAATGCCCACGCACGGATCGTGACGCCCGCGCGTGACCACCTGGATCGGGGCCCCGTCGACGTCCACGCTATCCCCCGGGATGAGGATCGAGCTGGTCGGCTTCAAGGCCAGGCGGGCCGTCACCGGCTGGCCGGTGGAAATGCCGCCCAGGATGCCGCCCGCGTGATTGGAGCGAAAGCGCACGCCGCCCTGGCCATCGGGTTCCAGGGCATCGGCGTTTTCCTCGCCGCGCAGCCGGGCGGCGGCGAACCCATCGCCGATTTCCACCCCCTTGACGGCGTTGATGCTCATCAGGGCCTTGGCCAGGTCGGCGTCCAGACGGTCAATCACCGGCTCGCCCAGGCCCACGGGCAGGCCCAGGGCCTCCACCGCGACCACCGCGCCCACGCTGGAGCCCTGCTTGCGCACGTCGTCGAGCAGGGCTTCCCACACCGGCACGATCTCGGGATCGGGCGCGAAAAAGGGGTTGCGCGCGGGTTCGTCCCAGTCCCAGCGGGCGGGATCAGCGGCCACGCCCCCGATCTCGACCACGGCGGCGCGCACCACCGCCTTGGGCCCCAGAAGATGGGTCAGCGCGGCGCGGGCCACCGCGCCGGCGGCCACCCGCATGGCGGTTTCGCGGGCGCTGGAGCGTCCGCCCCCGCGATAATCGCGCCGGCCGTACTTGGCCCAATAGGTGTAATCGGCGTGTCCGGGCCGGAACTGGCGGGCGATGGCCCCGTAGTCGTGCGAGCGTTGATCGGTGTTGCGAATCAAAAGACCGATCGCGGTGCCCGTGGTGTGGCCCTCGAACACCCCCGACAGCACTTCCACCGCGTCGTCCTCGCGGCGCTGGGTGGTGAAGCGGGACTGGCCGGGTTTGCGCCGGTCCAGGTCGTGCTGGATCCGCGCCGGGTCGAGGGGCACCCCCGGAGGGGTCCCCTCGACCACGCAGCCCAGGGCCGGCCCGTGGCTTTCGCCGAAGGTGGTGTAGCGAAAGAGCGTTCCGAAGCTATCCCCGGCCATGACGGCGCCTACTCCTTCTTGATCGACGCCAGCAGGTCGGCCACCTCGGCCACGCTGTTCATGTTGAGCATGCCCACCGTGTGATAGCCGCTGTCGACGTGGTGGACCTCGCCGGTCACGCCCTTCGACAGATCGGAAAGCAGGTACAGGCCCGAGCCGCCCACGTCGTCGATCGACACGTTGCGCTGCAAGGGGCTGTTGAACTCGTTCCATTTCAGGATATGGCGGAAATCGCCGATGCCCATGGCGGCCAGGGTCTTGATCGGACCGGCCGAGATCGCGTTCACGCGGATGCCCCGCTCGCCCAGGTCGGCGGCCAGGTAGCGCACGCTGGCTTCCAAGGCGGCCTTGGCCACGCCCATGACATTGTAATGGGGCATCACCCGCTCGGCGCCGTAATAGGTGAGCGTGATCATCGACCCGCCGTCGTTCATGATCGCGGACGCGCGCCGGGCCACGTCGGTGAACGAGAACACCGAGATGTCCATGGTCTGGCGGAAGTTGTCGCGCGTGGTGTCCTTGTAGTGACCCTTCAGCTGCTCCTTGTCGGAGAAGGCCACGGCATGGACCACGAAATCGATGGTGCCCCATTGTTCCTTGAGGCTGGCGAACACGGCATCCATGTCGGCGTCGCTGGTGACGTCGCACGGCATCAGCACGTTGCCCTCGCCCAGGGTATCAATCAGGGGCTTGATGCGCTTCAAAAGGGCGTCACCTTGATAGGTGAACGCCATGCGCGCGCCGTTCTCGTGAGCGGCCTTGGCGATACCCCAGGCAATCGAGCGGTCGTTGGCGACCCCAAGAACAAGCCCCTTTTTTCCCTCAAGGAGCGCAGCGGACGTCGGCATGGGGATTCCCTCGTGTCATCGGTTCGGAAGGTAGGAAAAACCAGGTCGGGCAGACCCCCGCCCCGGCCCCCGAAAGAGCAGACAAAGCCCCTCCCGGGCATCGACTCTGACGTCTGGTCGAGCAGGCCGGGAAGATCAAGGAGCCCGTCGCGCCCGCCGGGGCCGGCACAAGAAGCCGGCGATCGACCCCGGCGGCGGGTCGCGCATCCTACACCATGTCGTCGCCAGGGCAAAAGTTTCCCGCCTCCGGTTCCTCGCGCGCCTCCTTTCGCTCTCCTTTCGCTCCCTCTCCCCCTCCCTTTCCACCCCCCTCTTCCCCTCCTTCTCCACCCCCTCTCCCCCCT